>CACMYE010000009.1 GCA_902617825.1 uncultured Pelagibacteraceae bacterium
GTATATTTTATTCCAATAAACTGAAATGTCGTCCTTTTTTTTTATCTTTGATAACACATCTAGCTCATCTCCCTCTAATATTTGAAGATTTATTTTATATTTAGATAATTCTGATTTAAATTCTTCTAAAGATTTATAAATCCACCATTTTTGTGCCTCTCGTTTTTTATCAAAATCAGCTTTGTTATAAATAAATAATCCAATAACATTATCATGATTTTGACTAGCAAAAGAAAGAGCAGGATTATGTTCAATTCTAAAATCTTCTCTGATCCAAAATATTGCATTTTTTGTCATGTGAATTTTATTTTCTTCCTTTTGATAGCAGTTGTTTGTAAAGTTTAACATCTGCATTACCTTCGCATCCTATTACTAAAACATTAGATTTTTCATTTAGTTCAATGAGTTTTTTAGTCTTATAATTATTACAAATACCAATTAGGCTTATAATTCCAGGTGTAGAGCATTCTCCACCAATTATAGAATTTTTACTGAGCTTTTTGTCTTTGAGCATAGCTACAGTTTTGGCAACATTCCGATCACTTACAGATACACAACAATTGCTTGCTTTTTTTAATATTTGCCAAGGAATATATGACATTTCATTACATGACATACCGCCCATGATACTTTCTTTTTTAATCTTAATTTTTTTAAGTCTATTAATTTTAATGCTCTGAAGTACACAATCAGCTCTATCAGGCTCAACAATTATAATTTTTGGAATCTTTTTAAAATATTCTGCAACACCAGCAACAACACCAGCAGCCATACCCCCAACACCGGCTTGTAAAAAAATATGGGTTATATATTGATTAGTTTGTTTAGATATTTCTCTTATCATAATGGAATATCCTGCCATTGTAAGTTGAGGGACCAATTTGTAATCTCTTGTCGCAACATCTTGCACGATTTTCCAATTATTTTTTTTCGATAACTTTTTACACTCATTAAGTGAGTTTTCGTAATCTCCTTTAACTCTTATAACTTCAGCCCCAAATTTTTTAATTTCATTAACTCTTGAATCACTTACGTATTGACTAACAAAGATTTTACATTTTAAACCTAATCTTTTTGCGCCCCATGCAACAGATCTTCCATGGTTTCCAGCGGTTGCTGAGGAAACAATTATATTTTTTTTTTCTTTTGAAATTCTTTCAACAGCATACGCTCCCCCTAATGCTTTAAAGGATTTTAAATGAAATCTTTTCGACTCATCTTTATAAAAAACATTATTAACTTTTAAATTTTTTTGTAATTTATCAAGTTTAATTAAGGGTGTAGCCTTATAATTTTTCCAACTAGAAATTGATTTAAAAGCATTCGTTAATAATAAAGAAGGGACAAATTTTAAAACATAATTTCTTTTAAAACTGAAATTATTATTTTTTAAAGATTTTGTAAGCGTCCAATTTTTAATACTTTTCAAACTCTTCACTTTAACAGTCTAGTGTATTTCGTCTTTCCCATTTTGTTACAGGTTTGGACTTATCGAAGTTTTCTTTGTTATCAAATTCATTAATTTCAGATTTTCTAAGTTTTATATAACTACTAATTGTTTCTTTTCCAAAAGCTTCATTCATTTCCTTATTATTTTTTAAAAGTTCTAGCGAGTCTTGAAGTTCATTTGGTAATTTAGGTAAATTAGGATATTTTTTGTAATCAGTGTACATATTACATGTAAGAGGCTCTCCTGGATCAATTTTATTTTTTAATCCATATAGCCCAGCAGCTAAAACACTTGCTTGTAATAAATATGGATTTGCAGATCCATCCATCAATCTTAGTTCAAATCTACCAGGATCTGGAATTCTTATCATATGAGTTCTGTTATTACCTGTATAAGATATGCTGCTCGGTGACCATGATGCTCCAGATTTTGTTGGAGGTGCATTAATCCTTCTATAGCTATTAATTGTTGGATTAAAGAAAGCAGATAGAGATGAAGCATTTTTAATTACTCCACCTAAAAAATTGTAAGCCATTTTACTAAGTCCAAGCTTGTCTGATTTATCTAAAAATTTATTTTCCTTTCCATTCCAAACTGATACATGGGCATGACAACCATTACCTGTGAGGTTTTCAAATGGTTTAGGCATAAAAGTTGCTCTTAAACCGTGTTTTTCAGCTATAGTTTTTACCATATATTTAAAAAACGTATGTCTATCTGCTGTTTTTAGACAATCCTCATAATCCCAATTCATTTCAAATTGACCATTAGCATCTTCATGATCGTTTTGATAAGGACCCCATCCCATCTCAATCATGCAATCACAAATCTCTTTAATTAAATCATATCTCCTCATTAAAGCTGATTGGTCATAACAAGGTTTAGACTGGGTATCTCTTAGATCAGCAATTGAATTTCCATCTGGTGAGATTAAAAAGTATTCACACTCTACACCTGATTTCATTGTTAGGTTTTGTTTTTTTAATCTCTTAATTTGATTTTTTAGCATTACTCTTGGAGAAGCTTCAACAGGTTTACCATTCATCCATAAATCAGATGCAAGCCATCCTACTTCTTTATTCCAAGGTAATTGAATTAAACTATCTGGATCAGGAATACCGAACATATCGCTATCTGCAGGTGACATATCCAGCCAAGCTGCAAAACCAGCAAATCCTGCTCCTGCAGTCTGCATTTCTTTAATAGCATGCGCTGGAACTAGTTTTGATCTGAGTACACCAAAAAGATCAACAAAGCTAATTAAGAAATATTTTATTTTTTTTTGCTTTGCTGTTTTGAATAAGTTTTTAGCCATTGCCTAGGCTATCACAATTATTTAAAAAATGAAAAGATAGTTTCTTTATATAAAATAAAATTTACTAGTACTATTAAGATAATTGCAAGAATTACGCCATACTTTGCTTTTGGAAAAGCAACCCCTCTCATTTTCGTAGGTCTTAGCTCTTCGTTTTTATCTTCACTCATTATAATAAGATTATAAAAAAAAGGGCGCTACTTTCAAGTAGCGCCCAAATTTTCTTTTAATTACCAATCGGTAATGTTGCTTTTATGATCGTTTGCACCGTGTCTTTTTCTAGATAATCTATCAAGTTCTTCCCTCTCAGATTTATCTGTTATGACACTCCATCCAATCCATACAGCAATTAACAATAGGACTAGTATAAATTCACTAGATCCTGCTCCAGGATAAACCGATCCAGCAACCTCTTCTGCAGGTTTATTTAGATGATCTATCCAGTTTGATACTGTAGCCATATTTTTCTCCTTTACCTGGTTGCCGATGCGACTGCTTTTTCATCATCTTTTGCAGTCTCCATCATTTCATAGTCTAATCCTGCTATCTCAACTTCACGAGGGATTCTTAATTTACCCATTCCGTTAAGAACTCTAGCAATTATATATCCTGGTATAAGCCCAAGAACAACGAACATTATTATTGCTCCTATGAATTGACCCAATGGGTTAATTGTTGCATAGGTTAATCCATCAAACATAGCTCCAACGCTATAACCAGATGAAGGATAACCATTTAAAACAAAGCCACAGATTACAAGACCAATAAAGCCAGCATAACCATGTACAGCTACTGCCCCAACTGCATCATCAATTTTGAACTTTCGTTCAACCCAATAATGAAGTTTGTAGGAAATCACAACACCAATCATACCAATAATTAAAGCTTGTATTGGATGATATAAGTCATTTCCAGCTGATGCACATATTATACCTGCTAGTCCACTTGAGTAAGTCCAGAAAGGATCACCTTTTGCAATAACATATCCAGCTAACAATCCACCTGATAACGACATTAAGAAGTTCATAGTTATTCCACTTAATGTAGTGGGCGTTAAATAGATGTTAGTTGCAGTCCAGAATGTTACTCCTTCCATTCCATACTCTGGCCCAAGGTCATAAATTGGAACATTACATGCTGCATAAAATCCCCAGAAACCAGTATAAATTAGAAATAATCCAATAGTAACCAGCCAAGGATTTCTAGGCCCAATGTTTCTTGGTTCACCACTTGATGAGAACTTTCCTATTCTTGGTCCTAGAACCATTAGAACACCCAGTGCAAATCCACCTGCTATAGCATGAATAACACCTGACGCATAAGCATCATGATATCCTAAAAGTTTTAACATCCACCCGTCAAAGTGCCATCCCCATGAAGCATCTATCGACCAGAAAACAGATCCAATCGCAATTGCTAAAACTCCAAATGCAAAAGTTGTTATCCTTTCAATGATAGCCCCAGAAACGATAGAAGCAGCAGTCCATGAAAATAATAAGAACGCTGCCCAGAAAACACCCATAATATGATCGTTTAAATTTACTGCCATAAGAGCATTGGTTGGATTAGCAAGATCATTTCCTCCAAATCCACCACTTAAAACGAGTCCGGTGCTTTCTGTCATTATTGACGGAGCTAGTCCAGGTCCTGTTGGAAAAGCCCAATAAATCCACCAACCAAATAAAAACCATGTTACTGTTACCAAAGGTATAAGCATTGTGTTTTTCATTAAGGTATGTTGGTGGTGTTTGTATCTTGATGCTCCAACTTCGTACATACAGAAACCGACGTGAATTAAAAACATCAGTACTACTGTTACCCAGTAGTAAAATTCTGTAAATATAGTTGTAAGAGCACCTAACTGATCAGTCATTTTTTACCCCCATATTTGTTTAAGAAATCTTATGAAATTTTTAAAGGTGTTACAAATAAAAATATTTAAAAACCTACTCTGGACAATAGATTTTAAAATAAAATCAACTCTTGATTGTGATATTAAAATTTTAAATAAGCTTTTTTAAGATCAACTAGCGGATGTTTAGGAGACATTTGAAATTTAACCAATAGTTCTCTAGCTATCATATCTCTATCTTGCTGATTGTTAGGCAATTTAATTGATTTTGGAATAGTAACCCAACCGTTAGCATTTCTACAAAATACCGCTGGTCTGTCTTCTTCATAACCCATATGAACATCTTCTAGCCAGTTTAAATCATCCCAACCCATGGCCTCAATATATTTTTTTAAGAAAGGTGTAATCTTTTTATAATCTGGAAGTAAATTAACGTCATATCTGTAACCAATATGTTGACCAATTAATTTTTCTCTTGCAGTTTCCTTAAAAGTACCAAGTTTATCTTTTTTTGGTTTGCCTTTAGATTTTATTTTTTTTGTTTTTTTCTTTGGCATAGTTACTCTATATTTTGTGATAGTTATCAACTCCAACAGTGTAATTAGTACCAGCTAAAGGAACTTTAGCTAATGCAGATGCCTCTGATGTTAATGCAGCTAAATCCTCTGGTTCTAACGAATGTATATTTGTTTTACCACAAGCTCTTGCTAGTAATTGAGCTTCTAAAGTCATTGCGTGTAAATAGTTATAAACTCTTAAAGCAGCATCATCAGGATTTAATCTTGCTCTTAGTTTTGGATCTTGCGTAGCAACTCCAACTGGGCAACGACCAGTGTGACAGTGGTAACATTCTCCAGCCTTTACTCCCATTTCTTTTTCAAAATCAGCTTCAGGAATATCTTTGTTACAGTTAAGTGCTATCATTGATCCTGTACCAATCGCAATTGCATCAGCTCCTAATGCTAAAGCTTTTGCCATATCAGCACCATCTCTTACTCCACCAGCATAAATTAGAGTTACTTTTCCAGTTTTACCAACATCATCAATCGCTCTTCTAGCTTCTCTAATAGCTGCAATTCCAGGTATCCCAGTATTTGCAGCAGCAATGTGTGGACCAGCACCTGTAGATCCTTCCATTCCATCTAAATAAATTGAGTCCGGATCACATTTTGCAGCCATTCGGACATCGTCATAAACTTTTGAAGCTCCTAATTTTAATTGAATTGGAACTTTATTTTTTGTTAACTGTCTTAATTCTTGAACTTTCAAAGCTAAATCATCAGGACCTAACCAGTCGGGGTGTCTAGCAGGCGATCTTTGGTCAATACCTGAAGGTAGTGATCTCATTTCAGCAACTTGGTCAGTTACTTTTTGTCCCATAAGGTGGCCACCCATTCCAACTTTTTGACCTTGTCCAATAAAAACTTCTATTCCATCAGCTAACTGAGCATGATGAGGATTAAAACCATATCTTGATTGAATACATTGGTAGTACCATTTTTCAGAATATCTTCTTTCATCTGGTATCATTCCACCTTCGCCTGAACAAGTAGCGCTACCAGCCATAGTTGCTCCTCTTGCTAAAGCAGTTTTAGCCTCATAAGACAATGCACCAAAACTCATCCCAGTAATATAAACTGGTATATCTAATTCAATTGGGTTTTCACATCTTGGACCAATTACTGTTTTGGTCTCACATTTTTCTCTGTAACCTTCAATGACAAATCTTGTTAATGTTCCTGGTAAGAAAACTAAATCATCAAATGTTGGAATTTTTTTCATCAATGCCATTCCTCGCATTCTGTATCTTCCTAACTGTGCTTTGATATGTATGTCGTCTATTACTTCAGGAGTGAAGATTGCATTATGCCCTAATAAACTTTTATTTCTTTTTCCTTCTTCGTGTGCGTGGACATCAGCCTTTCCACCAACTCCTTTTCCATTTGCTTTTAATTTTCCATTTTTTTTGTTTTTTTTCTTAGGCATTAAATTGCTCCCTTCTTCTCTGTAGGTTCTAAATTATCGTAATTCCAAAGTTTTTTACCAGCTACAATTTTTTTCATTTTACTAACGTCAAAATCTTCACCTATTTCTGCAACCTTTAGTTTTCGTTTTAACCAATCTTGATCACTAGATGTCAATTCTGCGTCTACTGCATCACTACCATATGATCCAATTTCTCCACCTACGAAAATTGTCCCATCATACATAGAATCACCCAAATTTATTCCAACATCTCCAAGGATAATTATTCTTCCTCTTTGCATCATAAAACCAGTAAATGCACCAGCATCTCCACCAATAATAATTGTTCCACCTTTCATATCGATACCAGTTCTTGCACCAACACTACCTTTACAGATTAAATCTCCACCTCTTATTGCAGCTCCAAAACAAGAACCTGCATTTTTTTCAATAACAACTTTTCCAGCCATTAAATTTTCTGCACATGACCAACCAACTCTTCCGTTGATTCTAACAATTGGACCATCACAAGATCCCATTCCAAAATATCCCAAACTTCCCTCAAAAATTAAATTTAGTTTATTTAAAATACCAACACCTAAACTGTGTTTTCCTTGTGGATTTTTAATTACTATTGTTCCATATCCTTGGCTCATTAAGTTATCTATTTCTTTATTAGCCTCAGGTGCTGACATATTCATTACGTCTAAGTCTGTTCTTTTATTAAAGTCAACATCGTAAGTTCCAAAATAATAAAAGTTTTCAGCTTCATCAGGGTTAAAAAATTTTTGCTGAGTTCTTCCTGTTAATACCTCAGTATGCATTCCCATTGATTGGGCTTTGGACTTTTTCTCACTTGTTTTTATATTTGCCATACTTTTACCTCTCCATCAAAAGGATCATAAGTATCAATTTCTTGTGGTAACACAGATCTGATTGCTATCTCTTCTGATCCCATTGCAACTAAATCATCCGATTCATAAAGTACTAAAGGTTTTGCTGCCATAGTATCTTTTGCCATACCTAACGAATCCTTGGTTGCTACAAAATAAGTAAATACACCGTCTAGACCAGTTAGAGAGTCTTTCATTCCTTCCTCAAGACTTGCTCCTTCTCTCATTTTTTGTGCTATATAAACCGCTATCAATTCCGAGTCACATTCTGACATAAATCTCATGCCTTTATTTTCCAAAACTCTTCTGTTGTTCCAATAATTTGTAAGCTGTCCGTTATGAACAACTGATACATCGCTAAAAGGATATCCCCAAAAAGGGTGGGCTGATTTAATATCCACGCCAGACTCAGTCGCCATTCTTGCATGACCTATAGCGTGTGTTCCAACAAGTTTATCTAAACTATATCTGTCACACACCATTTTTGCGTTCCCTAGATCTTTGATTACCTCTAAAGATTTTCCCATAGATAATATTTCTACTCCAGGAATACTTTCAATTCTTTGAGAAAAATCTAATAAATCTTTAGTTTCATAATCAACTTCATATCTTAATGAGTAGGGAAGAGTTCTTTCCTCTTTGATAATTTTTGCGCCCATCTCAGATAGAGTTTGATCAACGATTTTTTTTCTTTCATCGTAGACCGAAACATCTTCCATAACTGAAGAACTACCTTCTCCAACATTTTCTCCAACTTTAAAACGCATAATAAAATTTTTACCATCAGTATCTCCGTATAAAGCATAACCCGTTGAATCTTCACCTCTATGTTTTAATGCTTGAAGCATGCCTTGAAGTTCACTTCCAACATTTGAAGACTTACCTCTATGAATTAAACCTGCGATACCACACATATTTTTACCCTTCTTTTATTTAAAGACCTATGGAAGACAATCAAGATAAGTATCCAGATCCCATTGAGTTGTTGCACCTAAAAATCTTTCCCATTCATCATTTTTGTACCAATGGAAAATTTTATACATTTCATCAGGCATAGCAGATTGTATAACTTTATCTTCTGCTAATCTGTCCAAAGCTTCACCCAAACTTAAAGGTAATTTTTTGACATTCTTTCCGGCTTTTTGAGCCTCATAAATATTTCTAGACTCAGGCTTACCTGGATCAATGTTGTTTGTTAATCCATCATCAAACGCTTTTAATAATGATGCTCCCATTAAATAAGGATTGTGCATTGAGTCTACCGAACGGTATTCAAATCTACCAGGAGCAGACACTCTTAAACCACAAGTTCTGTTTTGATAACCCCAGTCAGCATAAACAGGAGCCCAGAAACCTTGATCCCATAATCTTCTATAAGAATTAACTGTAGATGATCCAATAGCAGTTAAAGCAGGAAGGTGTTTCATAACACCGCCAATAGATTTTAATCCAATCTTACCTGGTAACTGAACATCTTTAGTATCTGGCATGAATGTATTTGTTCCACCTTCAACATAACTAAACACTTCATCCATTCCAGGAAGAGATTTATGACCCAATTTGTTTACTTTGTCTTTTCCGCCTGTCCATAAAGACATATTGGTATGACATCCACTTGCAGAAACACCCATAAAAGGTTTTGTCATAAAGCAAGCAATTAAATTAAACTCTCTAGCAACTTGTGCACAAATTTGTCTGTAAGTTGATAATCTGTCTGCATTTCTTAAAACATCATCAAACATCCAGTTTAATTCTAACTGACCTGGAGCATCTTCATGGTCTCCTTGAATCATATCAAAACCCATAGCTCTTGCGTATTCCATTACTCTCATAAACACTGGTCTTAATGACTCGAATTGGTCAATATGATAACAATATGGTTTCGAGAAGCCCTTACCAGTAGGAGTTCCATCCTCATTTCTTGTTAACCACATCATCTCAGGCTCTGTTCCAACTCTTAACTGATAACCATGCTTTTTCTTAAATTCCTTAGCTATAATTCTTAAATTACCTCGACAATCAGAAGTTAGATGACCACCTGGATTTTCTCTCTCTTCTCTATTTCTAAAACAAGTTACAAAAACTCTAGCAACTTTTTTATCCCAAGGTAACTGGCAAAAAGTTTCAGGATCTGGGATACCTACAAGCTCTTTTGCTTCTGGTCCATAACCAATGTAATTATTATGACGATCTAAGAATAGGTTTGCAGTTGCACCATAAACTAATTGAAAACCTTTTTCGCATGTTCTTTCCCAATGATCTGCAGGTATTCCTTTACCTACAACTCTTCCAGTTACAGATATGAACTGAAAAAAAATATAATCAATTTTAAGTTCATTAATTTTTGCTCTAACTTGTTTTACTAGCTTAGATCTTCCAGGTTGGTTAACGTGTTTTTCTAGATCAGTCATTTTTCCCCTTAATGAATTATAAATTTTATAAAGCGTAGCTGAAAAATTTATTTGTGTCTAGGCTTGAAGTTTAACTCCAAGGGAACGGACTGTTCGAAGTAGGGTGAAGTTCACCTTTCTCGTAACGGTTGAATCTAAACGGTTTTAATAAATCACTTTCAGTACCCAGAATTTCTTTTGCAACAAGCTCACCTACACCAATCATTTTATATCCGTGATTTGCATCAGCGATCATATAAACATTTTCTAAAAATCTATCAAAGATCGGAAACGAGTCTGGTGTCATGCATCCAAGTCCTCCCGATGGTCCTTTTCTATATAAGCCAGATTTTCCCTCAAATCTTTTTTGACAATGTGCTAGAGCTGAACACCACATATCATTAAATGCTTCAGTTGTTTGGTATTCAGGTGACTCCACACCGTATGGATCAACATTAACTTGATCAAAATGTTTATCTACTATGTAAGGAGATGTACCGCCCTGAACACCCAGTCCTTCAATGTCTGGCTTGTAATATATTCCCCAAATTTTATCAGTAATTAATTTTTTCGTTGAATCAGAATATAATGGAGCAGTTGAGTCGACATGAATTACAGGAGGTTGTTTACCATTATTCATTTTTAAAAAATCTGGCTTAACGCCCAGAACACCTTCTTGCAGCATCCAGTATTTCCACATATCAGTTGTATGTAATTTACCATCTTTACCTTTTATATTTGCAGTCTTTGGAAGTTCTAACATATTCCAGAAATCTCTTACCCAAGGACCTGCACCAACAACTACTTGTTCGCATTCAATAGTACCTTTATTGGTTTCTACACCAGTTACAGCTTTACTATTACTTCCTCTTTTAAATCCAGTTACTTTAACTTCTTTAAATACGTTCACACCATTTGATGTTGATTTTTTTTCGAGTGCTTTTATAGAATCTACATTAAAGGCATACCCACCTTTTTTTTCATGCAAAACAGAAGTAATACCTTTTGCTTGCCAATCATCAAACATATCTCTCATATAATTAGTACAATCTTTTTCACCTTCTATAAATTCTGAATCATAACCAATTGCTTTTTGCTGCTCATAAATCGAAGCTACGTCTTCATGCATAACTTCAGGCGAAATTTGTAAATATCCAACCGCATTATATTTGAAAGCATCGGGATCACTTTCCCATACAGAAACTGAATGTGCCATTAATTCTCTCATTGCTGGCTGAAAATAATTATTTCTAACAACACCACATGCAATACCACTTGCACCTGCAGCAGTATCTTTTTTTTCTAGAACAACTATGTCTCCAGGATTTTTATATGTTTCAGATAATTTCCATGCGGTACTTAAACCGTGTATTCCACCACCTATAATGACTACTTTTGCTTTTGTGGGTAATGACATTCTGAAACCTTAATTTTTACAAAGTAGAATTAATATAATTATTTTTAGAACTAAAAAGTATATATATAAAATATACACTTTAAACTTAACTGAAATATGTGCTTAATAGCTTATATTTTTAAGAGTAGTTAAATATTCATTGAACTCTTTGATAAAAGAATCACTTGGCTTAATATTTTTAATTCTTTGATCTCTTGAAGTTTTTTCTAATAAGAAGAATCCTTTTTCACAAGCTTCATTAATGATTAAAGCCGATTTTGGTCTCGATGTTTTGAATAGTTTAGTTTTTAGTTGTTCAACAGATAATTTTTTATTTTCTTTGTAGGCAGACATTACTAATAACATCATATGATAATGAGAAGGTGATTTTCTAAAAAAATAGTTACTTGAGGTATGAGATTGTCTCATTTGATCTTCCCAGAAATTTAATAGAGTTTTTTTGTCTTTTGGCATTTAATTTATGATCTTACTCTAGACTTAGTTGGGTCATAAAAAGGAAAGGTAACTACTTTGGCAGTTATTCTTTTTTGATGACCATCAATTTTACCAACTTCAACCTCAGTCCCAATCTCTGAATACTGCATATCAATTCTACACAATGCTATATTTTTATTTAAAGTTGAGGATAAACATCCACTTGTAACCACACCTATCTGAGATCTTCCGATATGAACACAGTCACCATGACCCGCAATTTCTTTGCCTGCTAATTCTAACCCAACAAGTTTTTTTTGAGGATTATTTTTTCTTTTTATTAATTCTTCTCTACCAATAAAATCCTCTTCTTTAGTTTTCAATGGAACAGCAAAACCAATACCTGCCTCAAAAGGATCTTGTTGACCGTCAAACTCATTACCAAATAAAATTAATCCTGCTTCAATTCTAAGTTTATCTAGAGCTCCAAATCCTGCAGGAATCAAACCATCTTCTTTTCCTGCTTCCATTAATTTATCCCAGACTTCAGAAGCATGTTTAGGGTGACACCAAATTTCATAACCTAACTCACCAGTATAACCAGTTCTAGAAACAATCAATGGTATTCCTTGTAACTCTTCTATCCTACAAATGCTAAATCTAAACCAACCAAGCTCATCTATAGAAGGTTGGGTAGGAGGCGTAAAAATTATCTTTTTTAAAATTTCTCTACTTTTTGGACCTTGTAATGAAACATTACTTATTTGGTCTGTTGAATTTTTTATATTTGCATTGAAATTTTTCTTTTTTGCAATTTCTTTTAACCATTCACCTCCATATTCATCTCCACAAATCCATCTAAAACCAGTCTCACTTAATCTTAAAAGAGTACCATCGTCAAACATCATTCCATTTTCGTAGCACATTGCAGAATATACAACTTGACCTACCGATAATTTTTTAATGTTTCTTGTAAGTGTATAATTTAATAATTCTTCAGCATCAGGACCAATAATTTCGAATTTTCTTAATGAAGATAAATCAATTAAAACTGCATCATTTCTACAAGCGTTGTACTCATTAACAAGACCATGTTTTGTGTAATCATTTGGAAGCCAAAAACCTCTAGCATCTATAAAGTTTCTTGTTAGTTTTGAGGTTCTCTCATAAAAACCAGAATTTCTAGTAAGTTTTTTCTCAGAGTCTGTTTTCATCCTGAATGCAAATGATTTAGTAAATTCTTTTTTCTTGTCATATGTTCTAACAAAAATATTAGTTGGATTCCATGAATTACAAGGATCTATATCACTTGGACATGCTGTAGTTCCAATAGTTAAATCTTTTAAGGCTCTAAACATGACATAATCACCAGGACGCGAATATGATTCATCTGAGACAACAGAGTTTAATCCACCCTCAGAAGTATTAAAAAATAAATTAATAGCGTGCCAACCTTTTTGCTTCTGAAGACCGTACTTAGACATACTTTCTGACAAATTATCAGAGCAATTTGCATGGCCAAAATAACCAGCATCTTCATAGTACTTTGAAGTACAGGCAAGATTAAAAGTGTCGTGTTTACCAACGGTATCTCTAATTACTTCTACCAAAGGTTCGTGATCAGTATCATAAAATTTAGAAAATAATCCTGGTCCTGGAAATGTATTTCCCATGAAAGTTCTTGTTGTTTGCCAATCCAACCCTTTCTCAATTCCTTTTTCTAGTTTCCTTGTGTCAAATGCTACAAAGTCTGAACATTGTCTTCCAGTAGGACTTATTACCTGGATGTAATCACCTTCTTTAACTTCATAAGATATACTACTTGCTTTATTTATATTTTCCTCGTGCGAAGGTTCAAAGACAGGGTTTGGAATAACATTTAATTCTTTATCATCAATAATATTTGCTCTTTTAATATAAATAATTAAATCTGTAGGTGGATTTTGCTTTGTAACATCCATGTCTTGTCCAGGAGCTGCAAATATTGCAAAACATTTATCTTTAGACTTTAATTTAATTTTTTCGTCAATTTGACTATCAATATCAAATACGATTGAGGATTTTGAATTTGCAATATTTAAATTTAGTTTTTTAAGTTGATAATTGGTTGCTAATATATTTTCATCTTTTTTACTTAAGATTTCTTTAATAAAATTTTTATTGTTGTTACTTTTAAGATTTAAAATACCTACATCTGATTTTCCGTCTTTATTGAAACAGATAATTTCACAAATTTGATTACCTTCGTTATTGATTATCTCTATCTCATCGTCAGGGAAAATATTAAAAGCAGTAAGACCACCACCATTTACAACATGTCTTTCAACCCCTGGTGGTAAAATATTTAGTCCTGGATATTTTATTTCTTTACTAGTTCCTAACATCTTTAATGTTTTATTATAATTTTATTGTGACCATATTATACTGAAAACGAGTTGACTATACCTTTAAATCGGAACATACTTTGACATTAATATTAATAATCGAGGGGAAAAAATGAAAAAAATAATATCATTATTATCTGCTCTTATAATTTCTGTAGTTAGTTTTGCAGGAATTTCTAATGCTGCAGATAGCAAAAAACCCATCGTAATCCCAACTCATAACTGGTCAAGTCAAATTGTAATGGCTTATGTTATTGGTGGAATTTTCGAAAGTATGGGTAACAATGTTAAATATGTAAATGCTGACTCTCAAGCAGTTTATGAGTCAATTAGAATTGGTGACGTAACTATATCTCACGAGGTATGGGAGTCCGCATTTGGTAAATCATTTACAACTGCTTTAGATAAAGGTGGTTTAATTGATATGGGTGATCATGAAGCAAGAACACTTGAAGATATGGGATACCCAAACTGGGTTACAGACAAAGGATTATGTCCTGGTTTACCAGACTGGACTGCTTTAAAAAATCCTGACTGTGCTAAAAACTTTACAACACCTGACTCTCCAAATGGAAAAGGAAGAATGTTGGAAGGTCCACAAACTTGGCATGGTGATTTAATTCCACAAAGGGTTGATGCTTTAGGTTTAGGAGATCTTTGGTGGGTTAAATTTGCTGGAAGTGCAGATGCGCTTTGGGCTGAATTAGCAGCTGCTGAAAAAGAAGGAAGAGGAACAATAATTTTCAATTGGACACCAAACTTTACAGATGGTGCTGGTTTTACATTTATTGACTTCCCTCCATATACTGCGGGTTGCAGACCAGAAGATGGTGGAGATGGAAAATGTGGTTCTCCAGATGGTTATCTGAAAAAAGCAGCACATGAGGATTTTCCAAAAACTCATCCAAATGCAGCTAAAGTATTCAAAAAAATGTCATTTTCTACAAGTCAAATTGGAGCAATGGCAGCTTTAGTTGACATGGATAAGATGACTCATGAAGATGCAGCTAAAAAATGGTTAGCTGATAACAAGTCAGTTTGGCAAGCTTTTACTAAATAAGGATAAAAGTTTAAATTTTAAATCTCCCCCAACATTGTTGGGGGGGATTTTTTTTTAAATAATTTTGTGTAAAATATGTTTATGAAAAGATCTATTCTTGTTTTTCTTTTAAGCTTTCTAGTTTGCTCATCAGTCTTTGCGCGAAGCACTGGATGTAAAGAGGGAAATTGTGAAAACGGATATGGAAAATGGGTTTATACAGACAAAACTACTTATGAAGGTGAGTGGGTTGAAACAAAGAAACAAGGTCAGGGAGTAGAAACTTGGCCGAATGGATATATTTATAAAGGTGAATTTAAAAATAGTGTATGGAGTGGACAGGGTCTTTTAATATTCCCTGATGGTTCTACTTATGATGGAGAGTGGGCTAATGGTTTTATGAATGGCAATGGAACCTTTACCTGGGCAGATGGAAAACAAAAATCAGGAATTTGGAAAAATGGAGAACTTCAGGAATAATGAATCAAGAAAATTATTTTACTAAATTAAAGAATTTACCAGAGTCAGTTAGACAGTTTGGTGGATTAATTATTATTACATTAATAATAATTTTATCTTTTATTATCTTGAATAATATTTTTGGAGAGGGTGATGATTTAGTTAAAAGGATGAAAATCGAGGAAGATAGAATTGCAGAAGAGAGGAAATTAAATGAATTAATATCAAGTCTGCCATCTGGAATTTTAGTAACTTTTGATGGAACGGATCATCATAGATTATCTGACGATGTTTACGAGAAAGTCTGTAAAGCCACAAAACTTATTCCACAAAGAGCAATAATGGGGGCAAATTTTCTTAATTTTAGAGCACATGAGATTTATACAATTAATGGCAATAAAATAGATGAGACATTTGTTGAGTGGAATGAAGAAAAAAATAAATGTTTTGCAGGTTTTACGGTTAGTGGAAACAATGTTGGGGTTGATGAAAAAATTAAAGTAAGTGGGGAGGCATTAAGTTTTTTAAGTACTGGTATTGATACTAGAATTTATTATATCAAAAATTTTTAATTAAGGAGAAATAAGTATTATATGCATATTAATTCAATTAAATTTCGTATAATTTAATAATAATTTATGTCTGACGCGGTTATTAAATGTGAGTCTGTTTATAAAATTTTTGGCGAAAATGCTGAAAAAATGCTTCAAGAAGCAAATGGAAATGTAGATGCAAAAACTTTTCAAGAAAATGGATGTATAGTCGGAGTTAATAATGCTTCTTTTGAAGTAGCAAAAGGGGAAATGCTAGTTGTGATGGGTTTATCTGGATCAGGCAAATCAACATTACTTAGATGTATTTCAAGATTAACAGATGCAACAGGTGGAAAAATTTTTATAGAGGGTCAAGATTTATTAGACTTGAACAATAAAGAACTAATTGATCTTAGAAGAAATAAGATGGGAATGGTTTTTCAGAGCTTTGCACTGTTACCACACAAAACTGTTGTAGAAAATATAGCATTTCCACTACAGATTAAGGGAATTAATACTGACGATAGCATTAGTAAGGCAATGGATATGGTTAAGTTAGTTGGACTAGATGGCAGAGAAAACTATTTTCCAAGAGAACTATCAGGAGGACAACAGCAAAGAGTAGGTATTGCAAGATCTTTAGCAGTAGAACCAGATATTTGGTTTTTAGATGAGCCATTTTCAGCATTAGATCCTTTAATCCGAAAAGAAATGCAGGATGAATTTTTAAGACTTCAAGATAAATTGCAAAAAACTATAATGTTCATCACTCATGATTTTGATGAAGCTTTAAAGCTAGCTGATCGAATAGCAATTATGAAGGATGGTATTATTGAGCAATTAGATACACCCGCTAAAATAGTTTTAAATCCCGCAACTGAATATGTGAGGAAATTTACCGAAGAAGTTCCAAGGGAAAAGGTTTTGCTAATTGAAGATGTAATGGACCAATCTACTAGTAATAATTTAGGAGATTTAAGAGTTTCAAAAGATGAGATAATTGAAAATGTTGCTGAAAAAATTCTTACTCAGGAAAAAACTGTAGGAGTAATAGATAACAATAATAAAGTTATAGGCTCTATCAACCCTACAAAGATAATCAATACAGTCTTTGGCGGAAGGAAAAATGGAAATTAACCTATGGAATTTTTAAAAAAAAACCCAAAGATATTTCAATGGTTGTTTTTATTAATTGTTTTTTTTGCATTATGTTTTGCAATTGAAGTTCCTGAAACATATAAATTTATAAGAGGTCAGGCAGAGTTTATTAAAGATCCTAACCAAAGTACTTTTGTTTTTGCAGGTAAGGAGGTGAGGTATTATGCTTTTGATGTCTTTTGGAGATTACCCCCATTACTTGGATGGTTGCCTATATGGATAAACGATACACTATTTTTCCTAATGAATGACTGGATGCCAATGGAGTTTTGGAATGAAGATACGCAGGAATTTAAAACAAGACCACTTCTTTTACAAATAAGTAGAAATTTAACAGGTTTCATGACTTTTATAATTGAGTTAATTAGAGAGATTTTATTAGGTGGATTAGAAACTATTGTTGCATTTACAAGTTGGGATTTTATTGACGCTAATCCATGGGCGGAATTACCAGGTTTACCTTGGACTATTGTTGCTGCAGGCGCAACAATATTATCCTACAAATTGAGTGGCAAAGGTTTAGCTATTTTTGCTGGTTTAACTATGGTTTATATTTCTATTTTTGGTCAGTGGAAACCATCGATGCAAACTTTATCATTTATTTTAGTTGCAGCCCCATTGTCATTTATATTTGGACTTGGTCTAGGTATATCTGCATTTAAGAGTAAACGAGTTGAAAAGGTTCTATATCCAATTCTTTTAGTTATGCAAACAATGCCACAATATGCAGTTCTAGTTCCAGCGCTAGTTTTATTTGGAGTTGGTGATCATGCAGCAGTGATTATAACTATGATAGTCGCAATTCCACCAATGATATTATTAACTTTATTAGGATTGAGAGCCATACCTCCTGAAGTAATCGAGGCTGGAAGAATGAGTGGATGTAATAACTGGCAACTAATGTTCAAAGTATTAATTCCCACAGCCAGAAGAGATATACTGATCGGAGTTAACCAGGTGATTATGGTTTGTTTTTCAATGGCGGTTATCTCAGCTTTTATTGGAGCAAAAGGTTTAGGTTTTAATTTATTATTGGCTCTTAATCAGCTTAATATTGGATTAGCTTTAGAAGCAGGTTTGTGCATTAGTCTTATAGCAATATTATTAGATAAAATGTCTTTAGCCTGGGCAAATAAACAAACTGACTACTTCGGTAATCTTACATTCTTTGAAAGGAATAAAAATGCTATATTTTTTGTCGGAGCGTTTGCTATAGGAATTATACTTGCTTATATAGGAACTTTTTTGTTCAAAGGTACATTCAATTATTTATTTGAAATTCCACATAATAAAGGAATATCAACTGCAGATTTTTGGAATAAAGGTGTTGACTGGATCTTCGAAACATTCTTTGTATATATAAAAGCATTTAATACTTGGTTAATTCAAGAAGTATTACAGCCAATGCGAGCGCTTTATTTAAGAATGCCTGCTGTTGCTACAATAGTTTTAGTAGTTGGGGCTGGTTACTTAATTGGTGGAATTAGATCAGCATTAGTAGTTTGCGGTTTAACTTTATTTATAGCTCTTAGTCCATGGTGGGATAGGGCACTAGTAACAACATACATGGCAACCTTTGGTGTTATTGTTTCTTGTCTAATTGGTTTTACAGTTGGAACCTTATGCTTTCAAAGTAAGAGTGCAGCAAAATTTATGTTGGGTGTTTGTGATATATTTCAAACTTTTCCATCCTTTGTATATTTAATTCCAGTAATGATGCTATTTGGAATAACAGATACGTCAGTACTGATTGCGGTAATCGTTTATGCAACAATACCTGCAACAAGATATACAATTGAAGGTCTTAGAAGCGTTCCAATAGGTTTACATGAAGCTGCAACGATGTCGGGTGTGAACAAATTCCAAAGATTAACAAAAATCGAATTTCCGTTAGCTTTTCCTCATATAATGCTTGGCTTAAATCAAACAATAGTTTTTGCACTATTTATGGTCATTATTGGTGCATTTATTGGAACAGAGGATTTAGGACAATATATCCTTAAAGCATTATCTGATAAAAATGGAGCTGGTATTGGATTAACACTAGGTATTTGTGTTGCCTTTATAGGTTTGATTTTTGATAATTTAATCAGAACTTGGGTAGGTAAAAGAAAAAAGCATCTTGGTATAGCATAAAATTTTGAAAAAATTTATAATTTCAATTGACCAAGGGACAACATCATCAAGAGTAATTCTTTTTGATAGTAAGGCTAAAATAGTTTTTAAATCTCAATTTGAGTTTAAACAATATTTTCCTAAAAATGGTTGGGTTGAACACGATCCGAAAGAAATATGGTCGACAACAATTAAAGCTCTAAAAAAAGTTATAAAAAAAGCCTCTAGACTTAATGGTAAAATTATAAGTATTGGTATAACCAATCAGAGAGAGACCACTATTCTGTGGGATAAAAGAACTGGTAAACCAGTTTATAACGCAATTGTTTGGCAGGACAGAAGAACTCAAAAGTATTGTAATTTGCTGAAAAGTAAAAACTATGAAAAGAATTTTAGAAAGAAAACTGGTTTATTTATAGACTCATATTTTTCAGCAACCAAAATAAAGTGGATTCTAAATAATATTCCACAAACTAAGAGATTAATAAAATCAAATAATTTGCTTTTTGGAACAGTAGATACTTTTTTGATATGGAAACTTACTAATGGAAAACAGCATTTAACAGATGCTACAAACGCAAGTAGAACGATGCTATATAATATTAATAAAAACAAATGGGATAACGAAATTATTAAAAAATTGAAAATTCCTATAAGTATTTTACCCAAAGTTAAAAATTCCATAGACGATTTTGGATTTACAGATACGAAAATTACTGGAAAAAAAATTCCTATCTTTGCTGTTTTAGGAGATCAGCAAGCAGCAGCGGTTGGTCAAGCATGTTTTGAAAAAGGCTCGATAAAAAGTACTTATGGTACAGGTGCCTTTGTCATAATGAATACAGGATCAAGAAAAATTAATTCAAAAAATAAATTATTAACAACTATATGCTATAGGCTAAATGGTAAGAATACATATGCACTAGAAGGATCAATATTCATTGCAGGTGCAGGTGTACAATGGCTTCGAGATAAAATTAAATTAATTAATAATGCCTATGAAACAGAAACGATAGCTAAGTCCAAAAAGTCTAATAATGGAGTTTATGTTGTACCTGCTTTTAGTGGTATTGGTGCTCCATATTGGAGATCTGATGCAAGAGGTTTAATTACAGGATTAACCAGAGATAGTGATTGGAAAACTTTAGTAAGAGCGACAGTGGAGTCAGTTGCTTATCAAAGTTATGACTTATTTCGGTCAATGAGCAAGGATGGTTTGAAACCAAAATTTATTAAAATAGATGGAGGTATGGTGGCTAATAATTGGTTTTCTCAATTTTTGTCCGACATTATTGATCTTAAAGTAATTAGACCTAAGGTTTTAGAAACCACTGCTCTAGGTGTTGCTGTATTTGCAGGTTACAAATCAGGAGTGTTCAAATCTTTAAAAGAAATTACTAATTTATGGAAAAAAGATAGAGATTTTAAGCCAAAAATCAGCAAGGCAAATAGAAATAATTTGATTAAAGGTTGGAATTTAGCAATAAAAAGAACCTTAATTTAACTAAAAATATGAAAAAAATATTAATTATAGGTTCAGGGGCAATGGGAGCAGCATTTTCTATTCCTTTAATGGAAAATAATCACAAAGTAACACTTTCAGAACCCTATAATTTAAAGTTACTTAAAAAATTAAGTGTGAAAAAAAAATTTCATCCTGCTTTAAAGATAAATTTACCAAAAAAATTAGTTATACAGAAATTTTCTTCAGACATTCTATTTTTTAAATGGGATCTAATTGTTATAGCAGTTAGTTCTATAGGAATAGATTCTATAAGCGAATATCTTAAAAATTTTAAAAAAACTACTCCCATTTTAGTTCTAACAAAGGGTTTGAAATTTGATAAAAATAAAATTATCACAATGACAGAGCAGATTAAAAAAAATAATAAAAGATTAAATATATCAGCTTTGAAAGGACCATGTTTAGCTAAAGAGCTATCAAGAAAAGTTAAGAGCTATACTGTAGTAGCGAATAAAAATATAAAAATTGCTAAAAATATTGGTAGTATAATTTCTACAAACTTTTATAAGACAGAGTACTCAACTGATGTTAGAGGCGTTGAGTTTTCGTCAGCAATTAAAAATATTTACTCAATGATTATTGGATCAGGACAAGGTAATAATACTTCATCAGCTTTGTTTAGAAAATCTATTGATGAAATGGAATATTTAATTAAATTTTTTAAAGGAAATAGAGAAACAGTCTATGGACTTGCAGGACTGGGAGATTTATATGTAAGTGCAGTGGGTGGTCGAAATAGTAAAATGGGAGAGTATTTAGGAAAGGGAATTACTTTTAAAGAAGCAAAAAAAAGATTTATGAGAGAAGATACAATTGAGGGTGCAGACCTTGCTTTCGAAATAGCACCGTATGTATTAAAAAAAATTAATAATAAAAAAATACCTTTAATGATTGCTTTGCTAAAAGCAATCACCAAAAATAAAAAATTAAAAATAAATTATTAATTTTATTTATTTAAAAAAGCTTTCATAGAATCATCCATTGCTTTTTCCCATGGCGTATGATGGATTGGTGCAACGGAGCCAGTGACAGGTGAAGAAAAAGATTTATTTCTATAAGTAAGTATATCTTCTACCTTATGGTGCTCCCATTCTTTAAAATTTTCTCTGATTAATTCAAAATCTATTTTTGGATAATCTGACATGCTATGAAGTTCTTTTGTATATTCTGTTTGGAAGTCAATCATTTGATCTGGATTTTCTAGTTTTTCTTCCATTGAAACCCATTTACTTATATCTTTTTCTATTTCGTTATCACTAGGCATTTTAATTTTACCCATAATAACATCTCTTGCGTACCAAGCTTGGCAGTCAAACATATTGAAGGTATGAAATTGATCCTGCATTCCAAGATATAAAAGTTTATGGTTGTTTTGCCAAACTACACCTTTGTATAATTTAGGGGGATATAATCTGTTATGTGTT
Organism: uncultured Pelagibacteraceae bacterium; assembly: GCA_902617825.1. GTDB lineage: Bacteria > Pseudomonadota > Alphaproteobacteria > Pelagibacterales > Pelagibacteraceae > Pelagibacter. The sequence continues at coordinate 22,334 of CACMYE010000009.1, forward strand.
TTTAACTGCAAATCCTCATTTAAGAATGGAAAATGATGTAGATAACCGGTACATAAAATAATAACATCAGCATCTTGTTCAGTGCCATCTTTAAAAATTGCCTTTTTACCTTCAAGTCTGTCTAAATAATGAACTTCCTTCATTCCTTTCGGCCATTTGAAACCCATTGCATTATTTCTATATCCAATAGTCACACTTTTAGCTCCATATTTATTACATTGTAGAGCAACATCTTCAGCTGAATAACTGCTTCCAAGAACTATTACATTTTTATTTCTGAATTCTTCTGCGTCTCTAAAATCATGAGAGTGCATTATTCTTCCTGGAAAAGAATTCATCCCTTTATATTCTGGAATGAATGGTACAGAAAAGTGTCCAGTAGACACTACAACAAAATCAAAACTGTCTACCAAAATTTTATTATTAGCTTTATCTTGATAACTTAGTTCAAATTTATTATTTCTGAATGTAGTATTTATAACTCTTGTATTAAATTTTATCTTATTTTTTAAATTGCCTTTGTTTACTCTGCCTATAATATAATCGTGAAGAACTTCTCTTGGGGGAAAAGAAGGGATTGGCTTCCCAAAATGTTCATCAAATGAGTAATCAGCAAATTCTAAACACTCTTTTGGTCCATTTGACCATAAGTATCTATACATACTATTTGGAACAGGATCTCCATATTGATCTGAACCAGTTCTCCAGCTGTAATTCCAAAGGCCTCCCCAATTTTCTTGTTTTTCAAAACAAATTATTTCTGGAATTTTTTCACCCTTAGCCTCTAGATGCTCGAAAGCTCTCAACATTGATAAACCACATGGGCCTGCGCCTATTATTGCAATTTTTGACATTTAATTTCCATATCTTTAATAATTCTATAAATATATCTTACTAACAAAATTAGAAAATTAAAAATTATTTTTTGATATGAAAATTAATTGGAATTATCCAACTTCGATGTGGGTAGGTGAAAACAGGGTTGAGGATGTATCTAAAGCTTGTAAACAACTTGGGATTTCAAACCCACTGTTTGTCACAGACAAAGACTTAATAAATTTAGATATGACTAATAAAATATTAATAAATTTAAAGAAAGAATTTAATCATCTCGTAGTATTTTCAAATTTTTCAGGAAATCCATTTGGAGAAAATGTTGAAGATGGAGTTAAAAATTACAATCAATCACAATGTGATGGGGTTATAGCATTTGGAGGCGGAAGTGCAATTGATGTTGGAAAAGCAATAGCTTTTATGTGTGGTCAAAAAAGACCTATTTGGGATTTTGAGGATATAGGAGATTACTGGACACGAGCTGATAGTTCAAAAATTTCAAAAATCATAGCCATACCTACTACAGCAGGAACTGGATCAGAAACAGGTAGAGCTTCAGCAATAATTAACAAAGATACTGGAATAAAAAAAATAATCTTTCACCCAAAAATATTACCTTCAATTGTAATTTTAGATCCTTTTCTGACAATACATCTTTCTCCAAGGTTAACAGCTGCTACAGGCATGGATGCGTTAGCTCATAATTTAGAGGCATTTTGTGCACCAGGATTTCATCCTATGGCTGACGGTATTGCTTTGGAGGGAATGAGATTAATTAAGAGATCTTTAAGTGAAGTAGTTAAAAATGGCAAAAACATAGATGCAAGACTAAACATGCTTGTTGCATCGACTATGGGCTCTACTGCATTTCAAAAGGGTTTGGGTGCTATACATTCTCTAAGTCACCCAGTTAATGCACAATTTAATATTCATCATGGCTTGTCAAATGCAATTTTTATGCCGTATGTATTAACTTTTAATAAAAATGAAATATCAAATAAAATAATTTCGATCTGTGATTATATTGGTATAGAAAAATCTTTTGAAAACTTTGTTAAATGGATAATGAATTTACGAGAAGAATTAAATATACCCCATAAATTATCAGATGTTATTGATATAGATAAAATTGATTTAGATATGTTGTCGAAAATGGCATTCGATGATCCATCCACTAATGGCAATCCAAAAAAATTAAACAAAGATTATATTAAAACTATCTATGAGCATAGTATTTCTGGAAAACTTTTTTAATGAAAAAAATATTATTAGTTGAGGGAAATCTAAGGGAGGTAAACCAAGAGTTTACAAATAATGGAATTAAAACACATACTGAAAGCTTGAGAGAGAGTATTGATTATTTTACAAATAATTTAGCAATAGATACTGTCAATCCATCGTCTGATAAAGATATTTTTGAAAAGGTTAAAGATTTAAATAAGTATGATGGATTAATTTGGGGCGGAAGTAGCTTAAACATTTATAGTGATACCATTGAGATAAGAAGACAAATAGATTTTATGAGAGAATGCCAAAAGAAAGTTAAAAATATTTTAGCAATTTGCTGGGGATTACAGGTAGCTGTGACGGCAGCAGGAGGAGAAGTTAAAAAAGGTAACAATGGTGCTCACAGAGGCATTGCTCATGAAATAATAATTAATTCAGATGGATTAAAACATCTATTGTATAAAGACAAAAACCAAAACTTTAATACACCTGCATTTAATTACGACGAAGTCGTAACTTTGCCAAAAAATTCAATTCTACTCTCTTCAAATAAAGTTAATAAAGTAATGGGCGTGAGTTTTAAAACAGATTCAAGTAATATTTGGGGAATTCAATATCACCCAGAAATAAAGTATGAAAAAATGATAACTCTGATTAATTTTAGAAAAGAGCGATTACTTTTAAATCAATCTTTTAAAAATGAAGAAGATATGAATGTATATATTCAAACAATTAAAGATGAAATTAAGGTTTCAAATAAAGATCTAAGAATGAGGGAATTACGAAATTGGCTTGATTTTATTTAGTTAATTTTTTTTAAAATAAACCTTCAATTTCACCATTATTATTTAATTTAATTGAGTCAGCTGCAGGTACGCGAGGTAGTCCTGGCATAGTCATAATTGCTCCACAAACAACAACAATAAATTCTGCACCTGACGAAAGTCTTATTTCTCTTACAGGTAAAGCATGTCCTGTTGGTGCACCTTTAAGATTTGGATCAGTTGAAAAACTGTACTGTGTTTTTGCTACACAAATTGGCAATTCTCCATAACCTGCTTCTTCAAAACTTTTTAATTGATCTCTTATTTTTGTATCGGCAATTACTTCATCAGCTCTATAAATTTCTTTTGCAATCGTTTCTATTTTTTTAAATAGAGGCGTTTTACTTTCATAAAGAAAATTGAACTTAGCATCTTTTTTTTCACACAAATTAGCAACATGCGCTGCTAATTCTTTTGTTCCTTCACCACCATTTGACCAGTGTGTGCATAAACTTGCTTTAACTCCTAGGTTTTCACAAAAATCAATTAAAGCTTTAACTTCACTATCTGTATCTTTAATAAAATGATTAACCGCAATCGCAACAGGTAATCCAAATTTTTTCACGTTTTCTATGTGTCTTTCAAGGTTCACTAGACCTTTTTTCAAAGCATCAACATTTTCATTTTTTAAGTCATCTTTTGCAACACCACCATGCATTTTTAAAGCTCTAATTGTTGCTACGATGACAACACAACTTGGTTTCAAATTAGATTTTCTGCATTTAATATCTAAAAACTTTTCTGCTCCAAGGTCAGCGCCAAAACCTGCTTCTGTTACAACATAGTCTGCGAGTTTTAATCCAGCTTTAGTAGCTATAACTGAGTTACATCCATGTGCAATATTTGCAAAAGGACCACCATGAATAATCGCAGGATTATTTTCTAATGTTTGAGTTACATTTGGTCTGATCGCATCTTTTAATAATACAGTCATCGGACCATGTGCTTTCAAGTCTTTCGCGTAAACTGGTTTCTTATCTCTCGTATAAGCAATTGTTATATTACCAATTCTTTTTTCTAAATCCTCTAAATCATTTGATAAGCAGAAAATTGCCATGATTTCTGAAGCAACAGTAATATCAAATCCGTCTTCTCTAGGAAAACCGTTTGCTACTCCTCCTAAATTTATATTTATTGATCTTAATGAACGGTCATTCATATCCATAACTCTTTTCCAAACAATCCGTCGTACATCTATATCTAATTTGTTACCCCAATAGATATGATTGTCAATTAATGCTGATAATAGATTGTGAGCTGAAGTAATTGCGTGAAAATCTCCAGTAAAATGTAAATTAATTTGTTCCATGGGAACAACTTGAGCATAACCTCCTCCAGCAGCACCACCTTTCATACCAAATGAGGGCCCAAGACTTGGCTCTCTTAAACAAACTATAGATTTTTTTCCAATTTTATTTAATCCGTCATTTAAACCAACTGATGTAGTGGTTTTTCCCTCACCAGCAGGTGTAGGTGTAATTGCAGTGACTAAAATTAATTTACCTTCTGGTTTATCTTTTAATGTGTCTAAATACTCCAGGTTAATTTTTGCAATGTGTCGTCCCATTGGACTGAAAGCAGCACTCTCGTCTGGAACATTTATCTTTGCTAATACCTCATTTATAGGCTGCATTTTTGCTTCTCGAGCTATTTGAATATCTGATTTAATATCACTCATTATTAATCCTATAAATTATATGTTATCGTTGCTGACTTCTTATCCTTTTTTGTCATATTTGGAAACTTCTAAAAAATATATATAAAAAAAATAAGAACTATTTATATTCTTTATTATAAAATTAAAAAATGCAAAAATACTCCATATTTAATTTAGTTAAAAACGCATTTTCTAATCATGAAAACTGGGATTTAGCTTGGAAGGATCCAACTCCAAAAGAAGAATATGATGTAGTTATTATTGGTGGTGGAGGCCATGGACTTGCAACTGCATATTATCTTGCAAAAGAACACAATATTACAAAAGTTGCAATTATCGAAAAAGGCTGGATAGGTGGTGGAAACGTCGGAAGAAATACAACGATAATTAGATCAAACTATATGCATGATGAGAACGCTCTGTTCAGTGAGTTTGGAATGGATCTGTGGAGAAAAATGAGCCAAGATTTAAATTATAATGTGATGTTCTCACCAAGAGGAATTATTAATCTTGCACACTCCGATGCACAAATGAATGCCTACGCAAGACGAGGAAATTCGATGAGATTAAATGGAATTGATGCTGTTTTATTAAACCGTGAACAAGTTAAAGAAATAATTCCAATGGCTGACTTTTCAGAAAATGTAAGGTTTCCAATTTTTGGAGGATTAATGCAACCAAGTGCAGGAACAGCAAGACACGATGCAGTTGCTTGGGGATATGCACGTCAAGCAGATTCTATGGGTGTTGATATAATTCAAAATTGTGAAGTAACAGGTTTTGACGTTACAGCAGGTAAAATTAACGGCATAAGAACATCTCGAGGAAATATTAAAACTAAAAAAGTTGGATTATGTGTTGCTGGAAGCACAAATATTTTAGCTGAAAAGTTAAATATGACTTTACCAATAGAAACTCATCTCCTTCAAGCATGCGTATCAGAGCCTGTTAAACCAATTTTAGATAGAGTTGTAACTTTTGGTGCAGGTCACTTTTACATAAGCCAATCTGACAAGGGAGAAATGGTAATGGGTGGAGACCTTGATGGATATAATAGTTACGCTCAAAGAGGAAATTTACCAACTCTTCAACATGTTTTAACAGAGGGAATTGCGATGATGCCTTTTTTAAGTAAATTGAAAATGCTTAGAACTTGGGGTGGTATAATGGATATGTCAATGGATGGTTCACCTATTATAGATAAAACACATATTGATGGTTTATATTTAAACTGTGGTTGGTGTTATGGTGGTTTTAAAGCAACGCCAGCATCAGGTTGGACATTTGCTCACACAATCGCTCAAGATAGAGTTCACGAACTAAATGCTGGATTTAGTCTAAATCGATTTAGTACAGGCCATTTAATTGATGAAAAAGGACTTGGTACGAAGACTTGGATATCTTAAATGCTTCATATTAAATGTCCGTATTGTGGGATGAGATCACAAAATGAATTTTCTTATGGTGGTGATGCTAGCGTAAAAAGACCTGAGCTTAATAAAGAAATCTCTGATGAAGAATGGGATAACTTTGTTTATAATCGAAAAAGTTTAAGAGGTAAGCACTTAGAGTTATGGCAGCATCTATCTGGATGTAGACAATGGATTAAGGTAGAAAGAGACACTGCTACTCACGAAATATTTAACACATATAAAGCTGATGAGGAAATTTCTTAATGACTCAAAAATTTAGATTAGAAAATGTTGGACTAATTAACAGGAATAAAAAATTATCATTTAAATTTAATGGAAAAATATACTTTGGTTACGAGGGAGATACTTTAGCATCTGCTTTAATTGCTAATGGAGTGCACTTAGTTGGTAGAAGCTTTAAATATCACAGGCCAAGAGGTTTTTTTGGAGCTGGGGTAGATGAACCCTATGCAATTGTTCAGCTTTATAGAAATAATGAAACAGAGCCAAATATAAAAGCTACTGAACAAGAGCTTTTTGAAGGACTAGAAGCTAAAAGTGTAAATTGTTGGCCAAGTGTAAACTTTGATATTGGTGCAATTAATAACTTTTTAAAAATTTTTTTACCAGCAGGATTTTATTACAAGACTTTCATGTGGCCTAAAAGTTTTTGGTATCGAGTTTACGAACCTTTTATCAGGAAAGCTGCTGGCTTGGGTGTTGCTTCTACAAAGCATGATAAAGAGAGATATGAACATAAATATGAGTATTGTGATTTATTAATTGCTGGTTCTGGTCCATCAGGGTTAGCAAGTGCTTATGCAGCTGCAAAAAATGGCGCAAGAGTAATTCTAGCTGAAGATAAACCAAGATTTGGAGGATCCCTATTAACAAGCGATGTAAATATTGGAAATCAATCAGGTGAGGATTGGGCAAACAGTATTATTTCTGAATTAAAAGAAATGCCAAATGTGGTTGTTAAAAATAGATCTCAAGTTTTTGGTTACTATGATCACAATATGTTAGTTATGTCCGAAAAAGTTAGCGATCATCTTCCAAAAACAAAAAAATATCATCCAAAACAAAGACTTTGGCATATTAGGGCAAAAGAGGTTTTAATTTCTTCAGGATCAATTGAAAGACCACTAGTTTTTGGGAATAATGATACTCCTGGCGTAATGTTGTCATCGGCAGCAAAAGAATATTTAAAAGTATATGGTGTGTTAGTTGGTAAAAATCCATTAGTTTTTACAAATAATGACAGTGGGTATGAGACAGCTATAGAATTTAAGAAAAATGGAATTAATCCAATTATTTTAGACTCTAGGGTTAATCCACAATCAGAAATAATTGATGAAGCAATAAGTCTTGGTATTAAAATAAAATTTTCATATGTTGTTGTAGCTGCACATGGATATAAAAAAGTAAGCTCAGCAGATATCGCAAAAATTTCAGATAATAAAAAGGAACTTGGTACAGTTGAAAATATGAAGTGTGATTGTATTTGTGTTTCAGGCTTTTGGACACCAACTATTCATCTAGCATCACAATCAGGAAATAAAACTAAATTCAATGAAGAAATTGATGCCTTTGTGCCTGGGACGTCTAAGCAAAATGAGACTACTTTAGGTTCTGCTAATGGGATTTTTACATTAGAAGAAACTTTAAAAGATTCGTTCACAGCTGGCCAAGATTTATCGAAAAAAATTACAAACAATGATAATAAAATTTCTTTTCCAAACGTTGTTGAGAAAAAATCTTCTCAACATGATAAGTTTTGGTGTGTGCCCCTGCCTAAAGGAAAAAGTTATAAGAGATTTTTAGATTTTCAAAATGATGTTGCTGTTTCAGATATCGAAATAGCATTAAAAGAAGGGTATCGATCAATAGAGCATGTTAAAAGATACACAACTCTTGGAATGGCAACCGATCAAGGCAAAACAAGTAATTTGAATGGACTACAATTAGTTTCAGATATTGAAAATAAAGTTGTACCTGCAGTAGGTCATACAACTTTTAGACCTCCATACACTCCAATATCTATTGGAGCAATTGTAGGAAGAGAAGTTGGAAAACATTCTAAACCTACTCGTAAATCTCCTATGCATTCATGGCATGAAAAAAATAACGCTGTATTTGTTGATGCAGGAGTTTGGTTAAGACCAAGATATTATAAACAAGGTAATGAAACTCTTTTTGAAGCTTCAAAGCGAGAAGCTAAAAATGTTAGAACGAATGTTGGTGTTTGCGATGTTACCACATTAGGAAAAATTGATATCAAAGGTCCTGATGCAGCAGAACTACTAAATAGAGTTTATACAAATGCTTGGTTAAAGTTGCCAGTTGGTAAAGCAAGGTATGGAGTGATGCTTAGAGAGGATGGAATAATTATGGATGATGGAACAACAACTAGGATTTCTGAAAATCATTATCATATGACAACAACTACAGCTCAAGCTGCTAATGTACTTTCACATCTTGAATATTATCTACAACTTGTTTGGCCTGAATTAAATGTAAATGTAGTTTCTACTACTGAGCAATGGGCTGGTGCAGCAATTGCAGGACCTAAATCTAGAAAATTATTAGAAAAATTATTTCCTAATAATGACGTTTCAAACGATGGACTCCCTTTTATGGGGTATATGGAGTCAGATTTATTTGGGGTTAAAGCTAGAATTTTTAGAATCTCATTTTCAGGTGAATTAGCTTATGAAGTAAATGTAGAGTCTGATAACGGTCAATTTATGTGGGAAAAAATAATTGAACTGGGTCAAGAGTTTCAAGTTCAACCTTATGGAACAGAAGCATTATCAACTTTAAGAATTGAAATGGGACATGTGGCAGGATCAGAACTTGATGGAAGAACTATTTCTTACGATACTTCATTAGAGGGATTAATTAGTAAAAAGAAAGATTTCATTGGTAAAAGGTCTTTGAATAGAGAAGCTTTTACCTCAAGTGACAGACAAAAGATTGTCGGAGTTGTCCCTCTAGATAAAAAAACAAGCATACCAGAGGGGTCACATTTGGTGAAAGATGCTAAGGCTCCTTTACCAAACAAAAAATTAGGACATATATCTGCCTCATGCTGGAGTGTAGAGCATGATAATCCTTTTTCTCTTGCAATTTTAAAGGATGGAAAAAATATGATTGGAGAAAAATTATTTGTTATGTCTCCATTGAAAAACAAAGTAATTCCAGTTGAAATTGTTTCATCACATTATGTAGATCCAAAAGGAGAAAGAGTTAGATCATGACCCCAATATCAGCTTTAGAAAACATCCATAGAAAAGGACAATTCGGTGATTATGAAGGAAAAAATGAAATTAATTTAATCAAAATTTCAGAAATAAAAAACTTATTTATTACTCAGATTGTTCAACATAAAAATTCTAATGTTGTATATGAAGAAATTAAAATAGATAATCTAAACCTAAGTTCAAAACCATTGTTAGTAGAAAGTAATGAGAATACTCGAATTCTCTGGAATGGGCCAAGAAATTGGTTGGTTATTACGACTCAAAAAGAAGTTTTTTTTGAAATTAATAAAAAATTTGAAGAGAAAGATTTTGCAATTACAGATATTTCTCATTCAAAATCAATTATTGAACTCGAGGGTAATGATGCAAAGGAAGTTTTAAAAAAAGGATGTCCTTTTAATTTTAATGAATTTCATAAAAACAATTGTCTGAATTCAACGTACAATGGAATGTCTATAGTTGTTGATATGATAAATGATAATCCCGATACGTTTAGAATTTTTGCTCTAAGAAGTTTTGGTGAATCGATATATCATTCAATAACAGACTCTTCGCTAGAATTTGGTTATATAGGAAAATAATCTAATCTCTTGTAGCTATATAAACACCAATTGTTGCAATTAAAAACCCTAGAAGATCTAAATTACTTAGGCTTTCGTTTAAAAATAGCCAAGCCATAAAAGCAGAAGTAGGTGGAATTAGGAAAAAAATAGAAACTGTTTTGCTTGCAGAATTTCTTTTAATTAAAAACATTAAAATTGTAAATGCACCAAAGGAAACTAAAAAAATTTGATGGCTCATTGCAATTAAAAAAGTTTTTGAAAAATCTATATAAGGTTCTGCAAAAAGAATAATAATAATAATATGGAAAATAAAACCTCCCAAAGCTTGGTTCATATTACTGACTGATAAAGGTAAATTATTACTTAATTTTTTTTGCCAAATAGTTGATGTTGTTATTGCTATTAAAGCAATTACTGTTGCAACTAATCCAGTAGTCGGAATTTCAGTACCTATATCAAAACCTAAGACCATTACTGCACCTGAAAAACCTAAAAGAACACCTATCCATTGCTTTATAGATACTTTTTCATTTAAAATTGGTCCACTTAGTGCGTTTGTAAGTATGGGTTGGAGTGTTACTATTAGTGCTGCAATCCCAGTAGGCATTCCTTTTGAAATTGAAAAAAAAACACCTCCCAAGTAAACTCCATGAAAAAGCACACCACTAAAAAAAGACTCAAAAAAGTTTCTTCTTTCAACTATTATTTTCTTTTTAGAATAAATAGAAAACACAAAAAAACCTAATGCAACTATAGCAAATCTAAATGCAAGAGCTGAAAAGGGATCACTGTTATCTATAATTGGTTTAGCGGTAATAAATGCAGACGACCATAGTAGAATAAAGATAAATGGAAAAACCTTAACCATTTTTGTTTTATAGTTAATTATTCAATATAGTCTCAATAATAATGCACAATTTTAACCTATTCTATCTTGAGTTGAATACTTAAATCAGTATTAATTAAACACTCTGTTATGAAAATACTAAAAATATTTTTTATCACCTCTTGCTTAATATTTTTATCAGGATGCTTTCAAACAACATCTCTTTTAGGTCCAGGAGTAACTGTCGCTACTACAGGAAATGTATTTCAAGCTGGTCTTCAATATGGGGCTAATACAGCATTGAAAAATGAAACAGGTAAAGATGTTATAACCCATATTAAAGATACGGTTGATGAAAGAAATAAAGAAAAAAAATTTCACGTTAAATTAAAACAATTAATAGAAAATAGAATAGAAACCACTAGACAAAAATTGTTGTCCAACTAATTTAAGATATCTAATTTTATTAATTTTTCTTGCTTCGTTTCCTTACACCACATCTCATAACTTTCACAGACCCGCCAAAGATGATCAAAGGCTCTTTGAGATATTTCTAATGGGAAATGGCTTTTAGTGTAATAAAGTTTAGGAATTTTCATTAAAAGTTTTATCATAGAGTCTTTTTGTATTTCTAATAATTTTAAAGTTTCACTGGTTATTTTCTTTCTTGTGATTTCATCAACAAATTTGTTCTTTTCTAATTTTTCAAACCATTTATCATGAAATTCACCTGAGCTTATTAATTCATACTCTTTAGATGTCATAAATATTTCAAAAGCTTGAATATTATTAGTTTCTGGATTTTTATTTTTAATATCAATTATTTTAAAATAAATAAACTCAGCAACTCTAAGCACATAAGGCTTTTCAATTTTTGACTGCATAACTTAATTTTTTATGTTTCGCCATGGCAGACTCTGCTAAAATAAGATTAGGATCTAAGAATACTTTAGAGGATTTTATATTTTTAAAGGATTTAAATGCAAATATTGCTATAGGAAGTTCTGTGCATCCCAAAATTATTTTTTTACATTTCATACCTATCAAATAGTTTATTGCGGGTCTGATGGTTTTTTCTGCAGCTCGTACGTTTCCCATTTTTACAAATTTAATTGCTTTATTTACAGATTTTTTCTGAATATTTTCTGAAGGTATTACAAGATTATAATTTTTATCAAAAAAATTACTATAAACACCGGTTTTTAATGTACCTTCTGTTGCTAAGAGTCCCACTTTTGAATATTTCTTACAATTTTTTTTTGTGAATTTAAATACCTCTTTAGGCATATTAATTATTGGAATATTTATTTTCTTTCGCAAATCATCATACCAGTAATGAGCTGTGTTGCAGGGTATAACAATGAATTTACATTTATTATTCTCAAGAAGTTTACAACCTTTAAGTAAATTTTTTAAAACTCTTTCGTATTTTATTCTACTTTTCTTATTTGTAGATTTATTAGAAAGATTTTTTGTTTGAGAGCCAATTGATTCAGGTCGACCAGGAATATTAGATTTGTTATAAAGTAAAAATAAAGGATACTCTTGATCGATTTTTCCTCTATTTAGGACTGCAAGTTTGTTGCAAAAATCAAGTCCTGCTTGAGTTCCCATTCCGCCTAAAATTCCAATCATGATCTGTAATTAATTTGTAAATTTTAATTTTAATTTTTATTATTAATAATTGTGTTTAAACGTTGGTTGTCAACATTTGGTATTGGCTGAAAATATAAATTTAAAAAAATAACTCAATGTTTTCAGCCAATAGGAAGTGTGAAATTATGCAGTTTTTAAGTTAACTGCTGAAGGACCTTTAGGACCATCTTCAACATCGAAAGTCAAAGCTTGACCCTCATCTAAACCGTTCATACCAGCATCTCTTACAGCCGAAACATGTACAAACACATCTTTTTCTTTATCTTCTCTTTCAATAAAACCAAAACCTTTGGTTGGATTGAACCATTTTACTTTTCCTTGTAGACTCATATTTATCTTCTTACTTTTTGTTGTATTAATTTATTACTTATAATTAAGTAACTCTGGCTTTGTTTAGATTTTGAAGGGTTTTGTCAACAAAATATGCAATAAATTAAAAAAATTTTTTAATTTGTGTCAATAATTTTAGTCAAATACACAGAATTTACATCTTCTTTATAATGAGCGAAGGGTCGACATTCTTCAAATTCACATTTTTTAAAAAGTTTCCTTGCAGGTAAAAAAAAATCTCCAGCGCCAGTTTCAATACTTAGTCTTTTAATATTTAGTTTCTTAGCTTCATTAATTAAATGACTTACCACATTCATTCCATATCCCTTATGTCTAAAATTATCGTGAATTCTTATAGATTTGAATTCTCCATGACTCTCATTTAAAAATTTTAAAGCACCACAACCTATTAAATTTTCATTCTGCCATAAGCTCCAAAATTTTATTGATGATACTTTTAACCCAGGAATATCTAAAACATGTGCACTTCCCTCTGGAGAAGCCTCTCTAAGCTCAACAAAGTGTTTAGTAAGAAGCTCATGAACTTTAGGATTGTCGAAATTACCTTCTAATGATTTAAACATTTAAATTAATATTGTGATATGACCCATTTTTCTTTTTTCTTTAATTTCTTTTTTTAAATAATCAAAGAAGAATTCATTCTCTTTTAAGTTAGGGGAATTTCTATATTGAGATATCTGATCACCAAGTAAATTAATCATTTTCGCATTTGAAATTTTTTTTATTGGAATTTGCTCTAACCCACAAACAGCTCTTACATGATTTTCAAATTGACTTACATTGTATGCATTAATTGTTAGATGACCAGAGTTATGTACTCTTGGCGCAACTTCGTTTACATATAAGTTGTCATTTCTATCAATAAAAAATTCTACACATAAAGTTCCAACATATTTAAGTTCCTCTGCAATACGCATTGCCCAATCTTTTGATTGATTAAAAATTTTCTCATTTATTTCAGCAGGTATTTTAGAATGTTTTAATATTTGATCTTCATGCGTATTTTCAATTGGCTCATAAATTTCGTATTTATTATTATTAAATCTAGTTATAATTATTGAGATTTCTTTTTTTAGTTTAACGAGTTTCTCAAGAATATATCCACTAGAGAAATCTAAATTGATAGAATTTAATTCATCGCTAGAACTTATTGGATGTTGTCCTTTTCCATCATAACCAAGTGTTGTTGTCTTTAATATACCGGGTAAAAAATCTTCCAAAGCTTCTATGTCTGACTTTTTCTCGATTGATGCATACCTTGTAGTCCTAATATTTAATTTATTTATAAAATCTTTTTCAGCCAATCGATGTTGAATAAGTCGATTTACTGAAGGTTTAGGTAAAACTGTTTTTAATTTATTTATTTCGCTAAGAGTTTCAAAAGGTATATTTTCAAACTCATAAGTTACAACATCAACTTGATTAACAAAATCTCCTACTTTCCCTTTATTATCGTAATTTCCTGAAATAAATTTATTACAAAAGTTCTGAGCTGGAGCATTAGCATCGTCAGAAAAAATTATAGTTTTAACATTTAATTTTCTTGCAGCAATCGCTAACATGCTACCTAACTGTCCACCTCCTATAATACCAAGAGTAATTTCAGACATTTTATTTAGGATTTTTTTTGACTGATTTAGTTTGACTAGATCTCCAATTATTCAATTTTTTTTTAATAGTTGGATTTTGGTTTGCAATTATTGAAGCTGCTAATAATGCAGCATTAATTGCACCGTCTTTACCGATAGCAAGTGTTCCAACAGGTATTCCTTTTGGCATTTGAGCTATTGATAAAAGACTATCTAAGCCTTTTAATTTTTTGCTTTCGATAGGGACACCAAGAACAGGTAATGATGTAAGTGCTGAGATCATACCTGGTAAATGTGCTGATCCTCCAGCACCTGCTATAATTACCCCTATATTATTTTGTTTCGCTTTTAGAGCATAATCATACATCCTTTTTGGAGTTCTGTGAGCTGATACAATTTTTGTCTCAAAAGAAACACCAATTTTTTTTAGAGTTTTTTCTGCTAGACGCATAGTCTTATAATCAGACTGGCTACCCATAACGATTGAAACTTTTAGATTTCTATTTTTTTTCATGAGAATTATCAATTAGTTTATTTCAAAATTAAATTAAAATTTCAATAAAATTAATAGTATTTAAAATACATATTGATTAGAGTTCAACTAATATGAATTTTAAAATTGATAACCTTCAATATTGTAATTGGTCTAGAGAAATCTTCGAGTTTAATAGAACTGCAGGTCTTGACGCTGTTCATGTTACAATAGTCTATCATGAAGATTATAATGAGTTATTAACTGAGACTAGAAAATGGGAAAAACTTTTTAAAGATAATTCAGATATAATATTTCAAGGCTGGGACTACAAAGATATAGAAAAGGCTAATAAAGAGAAAAAAACAGCAATGTTTTTTGGTTTTCAAAATTGTTCTCCCATAGAGGACGATATAAAATTAGTTGAAAAAATACATAAACTGGGTTGTCGATTTATGCAGCTTACTTATAACAACCAATCATTATTAGCAACAGGTTGTTATGAAAATACAGATAGTGGAGTTACCAATTTTGGACGTGAAGTCATAAAGGAAATGAATAGGGTGGGTGTAGTAATTGATATGTCACATTCAGCTGAAAAAAGTACGATTGATGCAATCGAGTTAAGTCAAAAACCAATAGCAATAACACATGCAAACCCAAATTTTTGGCATCCTGCAAAAAGAAACAAATCTTCTGATTTGTTAAAAATTTTAAGCGATAGTGGAGGTATTCTCGGATTATCTTTGTATCCTCATCATTTGAAAAATAATACAAATTGTACCCTTGAAAGCTTTTGTGAGATGGTTGCTAGGACAGCTGAAATAATGAACACAAAACAATTAGGTATCGGATCTGACCTTTGTCTTCAGCAACCTGATAGTGTTGTTGAATGGATGAGAAATGGAACATGGTCCAAAAGTACAAATTTTGGTGAAGGTAATAAAAATAAACCCGGATTTCCCAAACAACCTCAATGGTTTGAAGACGCTAGAGGTTTTTCAAATATTGAAAAAGGACTTAAAAAAGTTGGATTTTCTGATGAAGAGACAAATGGAATACTTGGAAACAACTGGTACAATTTTTATAAATTAATATAGTTATGAAAATTCAACTAAGAGATCCTA
>CACMYE010000010.1 GCA_902617825.1 uncultured Pelagibacteraceae bacterium
CAACAAAATTTGGATTTTAATATTAAAGTTGCAAGTTTCAAGGGTGAAAAGGATATAAATATTATTTTAGCTCAAAAATTAAATAGATATCAAAGTGAAAACAGCAAAAAATTATATGAAATACAAATAATTTCTGATTACAAAAAGGATTCATTAACTAAAGATGAATCCGGTAATACAACAAACTTTAGATTAATTTTAGAAATAGATTTTATAATTAATATAAATGGAGTTTCTAAAACTATTAATTTCACTGAAATATTAGATATGAAAAAAGATGCAACACTTTTTGATGAGAGCAATTATGAAAATGCATTAAAAAAAGAGATGATTGATTTAATTCTACAAAAATTTATTTCTCAAATGTTAACAATTCAATGATATTGAAATATTATAGCTTGACAGAAAATATTTTAAAAAAAAATAACTTTTTTTTATTATATGGTAATAATGAAGGTTTAAAGAACGAAATAACCTATAAAATTATTAAGAATAACCAAACTTTAAAATATGATGAAAATGAGGTTTTAAATAATCAAGATCATTTTTATGAAAATGCAACAACAAGTTCTCTTTTCGACAACAATAAAACTATAATAGTTAAAAGAGCTACAGACAAAATCCTTAGGATTGTTGAAGAGGTTTTAAATAAAAATAATAGTGAAACTTGCATTATTCTTAACGCTAATGCATTGGAAAAAAGATCTAAATTAAGAACATTTTTTGAAAAAGAAAAAAAAGTTATTTGTATAGCTTTTTATCCAGACAACGAACAGACATTATCTAAGTTAGCCTATAAT
This sequence comes from uncultured Pelagibacteraceae bacterium, assembly GCA_902617825.1. Classification (GTDB taxonomy): domain Bacteria; phylum Pseudomonadota; class Alphaproteobacteria; order Pelagibacterales; family Pelagibacteraceae; genus Pelagibacter. The sequence goes on from CACMYE010000010.1 coordinate 801, forward strand.
TTTTTTACAGAAAAAAAGATTATAATTTCACAAGCAGATATAAACTTAATTATTAGTAAGTGTAATGGGGATAGAAGCAGTTTATTAAACGAGCTCGTAAAAATAGAAAATTTTGCTGCAGGAGGAAGGAAAATTAGTACAGAAAATATATGTAAACTAATAAATCTGAGTGAAAATCACAGTGTCTCTGAATTAATTGATAATTGTTTGATTAAAAATAAAAAAAAAATAATGCTTATTATTAATGAAAATAATTTTTCAAATGAAGATTGCATTCTTATAACAAGAACTTTTTTAATAAAATCAAAGAAAATTCTTGCTCTGTCACAACAATATAAGATTAATCAAAATATTGACCTTACTATATCGTCAGCTAGACCTCCAATTTTTTGGAAAGATAAAGAAATTGTGATGCAACAAATTTACAAATGGACCCCTAAAAAAATTAGTACACTTATTTATAAATTAAATGAATTAGAATTAAATATTAAAAAAAATATGAATAATTCTATTCATCTAATTTGCGATTTTATTTTAGAGCAATCATCAACTTAGTTTTAATAATTGGATTTAATTATATCAATAATTTTATTTAATTGATCTAAATCTTTATACTCAAATGAAATTTTACCTTTATTATTTTTTCTATTTTTAATTTCAACATTTAAGCCAACTTTATTAACTATAGACATTTCTAAATGCATTATGTTTACATCCTTTGAGCTGTTTGATTTTTGTCTCTTATTTTTAAATAATTTTACAAAATTTTCAGCTTGTCTAACTGACAGTTTGTTTTTAACTATTTTGCTAGCTACAAAACTTGCATTTTCTAACCCAACTAAAATTTTTGCATGACCAGCTGATAATTTTTGGTTTTCAACTAGTTTTATAACCTCATTTGGAAGAGACAAAAGTCTAAGCGCGTTGGCAATATAACTTCGACTTTTACCGATGAATTTTGAGAGTTTTTCTTGGTCATATGAAAATTCATCTATTAATTTTTTGTAACCTTGTGCTTCCTCTAAAGGGTTTAAATCATGTCTTTGTACATTCTCAACTATTGCAAATTCTAAAGATTTTAAGTCATCTGCCTCGGTTATAACTACCGGAACATCATCAAGTCCTACCTTTTGGGCTGCAAGCCACCTTCTCTCACCTGCAATTATTTCATACTTAGATTGATCGTCATTAGATTTACGAACAATAATTGGTTGAAGTATTCCTCTTTCTCTAATTGAATTCGAAAGTTCGTTCAAGTTTTCCTCATCAAATATTTTTCTAGGTTGGTATTTGTTTGGAACAAGGTCACTTACTGTTAATTTATTTTTTTGGTTTTCAACTTTAGTTTCTCCTATTAAAGATGAAAGGCCTCTTCCAAGTCCTCTTTTTGTTTTACTAGATTCCATTAAGCAGCGCTCCCTATTGTTGTCTCTTGATTTAAAAATTCATCTGTAAAACTAAAATATGCCTTACTGCCTGGACAGGTCTTGTCATAAATCAAAACCGGCATTCCGTAAGAGGGAGCCTCTGATAACCTAACGTTCCTCGGGATAACTGTAGAATAAACTTTTTCTTTAAAATAATCTCTAGCTTCCTTCTCAACTTGAGAAGACAGCTTATTTCTTTTATCATACATAGTTAACAGTATACCTCTAATGCTCAACTCAGGGTTAAGACTGACTTTTATTCTTTCAATTGTTTTTATTAACTGAGTTAAGCCCTCTAAAGCAAAAAATTCTGTTTGGAGAGGGACCAGAAGTGAGTTTGAACTTACTAATGCCATTACGGTTAGCAAGCTAAGGGATGGTGGACAATCTATCAATATATAATCGTACGTACCGCTAGAATTGTTTAAATATGAGCCTAATTTATCCTTCATTAAGAAAGCTCTATTTTTGTCATCAGCTGTTTCAAGCTCAAGACCTGATAAATCTACGTTTGAAGTTATTATATCAAGATTTTCAAACTGAGTTTTTTTGATTACATCAATTATTTCTTTAGTCCCGTTAAGAACACCGTAAATTGTCTCTGAAGAATTATCTATGTTAGATAATCCAAGGCCTGTAGTTGCATTTCCTTGTGGGTCTAAGTCTACTACTAAAATTTTCTTATTCTGTTGAGATAAACCTGCGGCTAAGTTAATTGTTGAGGTTGTTTTACCAACCCCACCCTTTTGATTTATGACTGAGATAATTTGCATTCAGTTTTTTTTATTTTTTTTTCGAATTTTTTTAACATTAATTAAAAATGAATCTTCATTAGTTAAACTTTTTTTTTCTGAATATTCTAGATCCCAATCCTTCAAGGTATTTTCAAAAATTTTCCTACCATTCTTACCCATAAAAAAAATTATATTTGAAAAATTAGAAAAATTTTCATTTACTAAATTTAAAATCACTGGCATCGGTTTAAATGCTCTAGACATTATTGTTCCTGTCTCTAATTTTTTTTCTTCAAAAATATTTTTTTGTATTATTTCTGTTTTTAGATTTAATTTTCTAGAGACATCTTTAAGAAAATGGCTTTTATGGTAGCTTTTTTCATAAAGCTTAACCTTTATATCTTTTTTAAGGCTTTTTAGTAAAATTGCTATGATTATACCAGGCATTCCACTCCCTGAGCCTATATCTGTAGTTGTATTACTATTAAAGTCAACAATATCAATAATTTGCGCAGAATCAATAATATGACGCTCAATTATGTCATTTTTTTCACTAAATTTATTGCTAATTAAGTTGATTTTTTCATTTTTTTCTAAGATCATTGATGTGTAGCTTTCGAAGTCTGAAAATGTTTCACGTGAAACATTTAGCCCTGAAAGTTTCGAGTAAGAATTTATAATTTCTTGATCCATTAAGCTATATGCTTAATAGACTTTCTTTTTACGTGTGACAACAAAATATATACAGCCGCAGGAGTAATTCCATCAATTCTTAAGGCCTGACCCATAGTTTTAGGCTTAATTTGATTAAATTTCGCCTTTACCTCATTTGATAGTCCTGAAAGCTTGTCATAATCAATTTTTTCAGGAATTACTAGGTTTTCATCTCTTTTAAAAGCCAGAATGTCAGCTTTTTGCTTTTTTAAATAACCTCTATAATGGGCATTTATTTCTATCTGCTCATCAATTTCTCTGTCATAATAGGGTATATCACTCCAAATCTCTCTTATTTTAGGCATATCTACACCTTTTTGGGTTAGAATTTCACTCGAGGACCTAAGAATTCCGTCTTTTGCTATCTTTATACCATAATTTTCAGCTTTATTTGGAGAAATGTGAGATTTGAACATTTTATTAGAAATATTCTTTAATTTTTTAGATTTATCTAAATATATTTCCTTTCTTTTATCTCCAATTAATCCAATTTCGATGCCTTTGTCAGTCAATCTTTGATCAGCATTATCTGCTCTCAAACTTAATCTGTATTCTGCACGAGAAGTAAACATTCTATAAGGTTCGGCAACGCCTTTGGTTACTAAATCATCAATCATTACTCCAATGTATGCATCAGATCTATCTAATATGAAAGGTTCTTGTCCTTTGACAGACAATGCAGCATTTATTCCAGCAATAAGCCCTTGAGATGCAGCTTCTTCATAACCAGTAGTTCCATTTATTTGACCAGCTAAATAAAGATTATTAATTTTCTTGGTCTCAAGGGTAAGAAAAAGCTCCCTAGGATCTACATAGTCATATTCTATAGCGTATCCAGGTCTAATTATTTTTACGTTCTCTAAACCATTGATATTATTACATATTTCTTGCTGTACCTCATTTGGAAGTGATGTGGAAATACCATTTGGGTAAATTGTATGATCATTTAATCCTTCGGGCTCCAAAAATATCTGATGACGTCCTTTATCTGAAAATTTCACTATTTTGTCCTCTATAGATGGACAGTATCTTGGTCCAACACCTTTTATGCTACCGGAGTACATTGCACTCTTCGAAAGATTTTTTTCTATAATCTTATGTACCTTATGATTAGTGTATGTCATCCTACATGATACTTGTTCGTTTATATTTTTTTTAGTTAGAAATGAAAAAAAATAAGGATCATCATCTGCAAATTGTTCTTCTAAATTTTTATAATTAATCGTCCTTGAATCTAATCGAGGAGGGGTTCCAGTTTTTAACCTTCCAATTTTGAATTCGTATTTTTGTAATTGTTCACTTAAACCTGTAGAAGGTTTCTCATCATATCTACCTGCTGGTGTTCTTTCATCACCTATATGTATCAAACCATTTAAAAAAGTGCCTGTTGTTAGAATTAACTTACCACATGTAACTTTTTTGCCATTTTTAGTTTCAAAACCACTTATAGTGTTTTTACTAAAAATGAACTTAATAACAGGATCAGAAAAAACGCTTAAATTACAGTAGCTTACAAGTTTTTCTTGCATGTATTTTCGATATAAAGATCTATCTGACTGTGTTCTTGGTCCACGAACAGCAGGACCTCTACTTCTGTTTAACAACCTAAATTGTATTCCGGACTTATCAGCAATCTCACCCATAACTCCATCAAGAGCATCTATCTCTCTAACTAAATGACCTTTACCTAATCCACCAATAGCTGGATTACACGACATCTCACCAATCGTTTCAATCTTATGGGTAAATAAAGCAGTGTTAACTCCTAAACGAGCAGAAGCTGTAGCAGCTTCGCAACCTGCGTGGCCACCACCGATTACTACTACATCAAAAGATAGATCATTTTTCATCAGGTAAACTTATAGCTGATTATTTTATTTACAAGATGCCTCTTACTTTTAGTGAATAAGCGTTTAATACCAACGATTTATGTTCACAAATGGCAAAAAATCAAGATAAATTGAATATTATTTGCCTATACAAAAATCGTTGAAAATACTGCCTAATATCTCCTCAACATCAACTTTTCCAACAATCATTCCAAGATGTCGTGTGGCTAATCTTAAATCTTCTGCAGCTTTATCAAAATCTGCAATTTCTTTTTTTTGATTAAAGTTTTTTAAATGGTCTAAGCATTGTTTTAGATGTTGTCTGTGACGCTCTCTGGTTATTAAAATATCATCACTTGTAATAAATTTATTTTTTAAATTATTTTTTATTTTCAATATTAATTCTTCAATATTTACATTATCTTTTATTGAGATTAAAACATGATCTATTTTTTTAATTTCTGGATCGATATCTTTTTTTAAAAGATCTGATTTATTAATTACTAAAATTGCATTTTCATCTAATAATCTTCTCAAAACATCGGTAAAATCAAGGTTTTTGGCATCTACTACCACTAATTTTAGATCTGCTTCCTCTGCTCTATTAAGAGATAATTTGATACCTTTTTTTTCAATTTCATTTTTACTCTCTCTTATGCCGGCCGTATCCGAAACTATCACTGGGTAGCCATCAATATTGAGGTGAGTTTCTATTACGTCTCTTGTCGTTCCTGCAATTTCTGAAACGATTGCAACATCCCTATTTGATAAATGATTTAGCAAACTAGATTTACCAGCGTTGGTTGGCCCAAGGATTGCAATTTTAAAACCTTCTCTAATTCTCTCTCCAACTTTTTGGTCATCTAAAATTTTTTCTAAATTTTTTAAAACGTCATCCGAACTTTTTTTAATCTCATTTAAAATATCCTTTGGTAAATCTTCATCAGGAAAATCTATTTTAGCTTCTACATGAGATAAAATTTTTAAAAGTTTTTCCCTTAAATAATTAAATTGATCTGCTGATCGACCATTCATTATTTTTATTGCTTGTTGTCTTTGAATTTCTGTTTCAGATGAGATTAAATCTGCAACGCTCTCTGCTTTGAGTAAATTTATTTTGCCATTTTGAAATGCAAGCTTAGTAAATTCTCCAGGTTCAGCTAAACGACAATTTTTAATTTTTGAAATGTTAGTGTGCAAGGCATCTATAACAGCTTTACTACCGTGAACTTGTATTTCGGCCATATCCTCACCTGTGTAGCTCTCAGGGCCAGGAAACCATAATATTAAACCCTCATCTATAAGCTCAGAAGTGTTGATTTTGTTGATTTTTCTGAGTGTAGCCACCCTTGGCTTGGGCACACTCTTACCGGTCATTAGCTCTATCGCTTTGGAGGTATCTGCGCCTGAAATTCTTACAACGGCTATACCTGAAATCCCTGGTCCACTAGATAAAGCATAAATTGTCATTTGAAGATTATAACTTCAAATTTGTGTCACTGTAAAACTTTAATTAGATCTAATTTATTAGGCAGGTTTATTCATAGAGTTGAAAAACTCTGAATTATTTTTTGTATCTTTTAATTTTGAATTTATAAACTCAATTGCATCCATCGTTCCCATTGGTGCAATAATTCTTCTAAGCACATTCATTTTTTGAAGATCATTTTTATCAAATAATAATTCTTCCCTTCTTGTACCAGACTTAGTTATGTCGATTGCAGGGTAAATTCTTTTGTCCGCAATTTTTCTATCCAGAACTGTTTCGCTATTTCCAGTTCCTTTAAACTCTTCAAAAATAACTTCATCCATTCTACTACCTGTATCAATTAATGCTGTTGAAATAATTGTTAAAGATCCTCCTTCTTCGATATTTCTTGCTGCACCAAAGAATCTTTTTGGTCTTTGAAGTGCATTTGCATCAACACCGCCTGTTAAAACTTTTCCGGAACTTGGTATAACTGCATTATAAGCTCTTCCTAATCTAGTGATAGAGTCTAATAAAATTACTACATCTTTTTTGTGTTCAGTTAATCTTTTTGCTTTTTCAATAACCATCTCTGCTACAGCCACGTGCCTTTGAGCAGGTTCATCAAAAGTAGAGCTAATTACTTCACCTTTAACTGTTCTTTGCATGTCTGTTACTTCCTCAGGTCTCTCATCAATTAACAATACAATTAAATAACACTCAGGATAATTTTTTGCTATCGAGTTAGCAATACTCTGTAAAATCATTGTTTTACCAGCTTTAGGAGGTGAAATTATTATAGATCTTTGTCCTTTACCAATTGGACTAACCAAATCAATTAATCTAGGTGTTAAGTCTGGTTTCTTCTCTACTTTGGTAGTTTCAACCTCCATCACTAACTGCTTATCAGGATAAAGTGGTGTAAGGTTATCAAATGCAATTTTATGTCTTGCTTTTTCTGGCTCTTCAAAATTTATTTTACTAACTTGTAATAAAGCAAAATATCTTTCACCTTCTTTTGGTGCTCTAACAGGACCTTCTACTGTGTCACCTGTTCTCAATCCAAATTTTCTAATCTGACTTGGACTTACATAGATGTCATCTGGTCCTGGAAGATAGTTTGATTCCATTGCTCTAAGAAAACCAAAACCGTCTTGCAATAACTGCAAGACGCCTACACCTGTAATTTCTTCTTTTTCAGCTACTTTCTTAAGAATTGCAAAAAGTATTTCTTGTTTTCTTAAAGTACTCGCATTTTCAATACCAAGCTCTTCTGCTTGTGTAATGAGTTGTTCAGATGATTTGAGTTTTAGTTCTTGAATGTTCATGATTAAAAATTTGATAAGGACTTATCAGATGTGAGTAATATATATTCTCTTTGTTTTTTTTCAACCCTAGATTGGTTTAAAAATAACAACAAATATGATCAAAATCAGCAATATTGTTGGTATTTCGTTTATATAACGGTAAAACTTATGTGAATGCATATTGTTACCTATCTCAAACTGGCTAAGTAACCTACCTAAGTAAAAGTGATATAGAGTAAGAATAATTACAAAAATCAACTTTAGTAACATCCAAGTTTGACCAAGCTGTTGGAAACCAATGCTATGAATAAGCAAAAGTCCAAACAACCAAGATAATGTCATTGCTGGAGTCATTATGTAAAAATAAAGTTTTCTTTCCATAGTTTTGAAAATTTCAGAAATATTTGCCTCAGAATTATTTTCTGCGTGATAAACAAAAATTCTTGGAAGATATAAAAGACCAGCCATCCAAGAAATGACAGCTATCAAGTGTAAAGATTTAAATAACAAATAAGTATTCATCTTTTAAGTATTTTTATTTATTAAAGAATTCAATAAAAGTATGTGGTCGTCATTATCATTTAAACACGGAACCATGTCAAAGTTTTCACCTCCCGAATTTAAAAAAATCTCTCTTCCTTGAATTAAGATTTCCTCTAAAGTTTCTACACAGTCAGAAGAAAATCCAGGACAAATTGTAAGAATATTTTTTTTTCCCTCTCCTGGTAAACTCTCTAAAGTTTTATCTGTGTAGGGCTGTAACCATGCTTGAGGCCCAAATCTGGACTGGAATGTGGTTTTAATTTCTATAGAATTAAATTTTTCAGAAATAAGTCTAGTCGTTTTATGACAATAACAATGATAGGGATCACCTTTATCAAAATATTTTTTAGGTATTCCATGATATGAGGCAATTATTAAATCTGGTTTCCAATTTATTTCACTAATTTTTTTATTAATAGATTTAACTAACGCATTGATATAAAGTGGATCAGATTCGTAATGAGGAATAATTTTTAAAGACGGTTGCCATCTCATCTTCATCAAAGTTCTATAAACTTCATCACATACTGTTGCAGTTGTTGCTGCAGCATATTGTGGATAAAGTGGCAGTATTACTAAATTTTCACAACCTTGTTCCTGAAGTTTATAAATTTTACTTTTAATGCTTGGATTTCCATATCTCATAGCAAAATCTACTAATAAATTTTTTTTTTTTATTAATTTGGAAATTTTTTCACTTTGTTTTTGTGTGTAATATAAAAGGGGAGACATGTTTTCATTTTTCATCCAAATTTCTTTATAAGCTTTTGCTGTTTTAGAGGGTCTAAAAGTTAATATAAAAAGATTCAAAATTATTTGCCAAATTATAGGATTAACTTCTATGACTCTTTTATCGGACAAAAACTCTTTTAAATATTTTCTAATATCGAACCAACTTGTAGAGTCTGGAGTGCCTAAATTAACAATAAGAACGCCAGTTTTTCCAAATTTTACAAGTTGATGATTATTATCAATTTCCATCTAATAGTCTCTTACAGTATTTATTAAATGTTCGACCATCAATGGGTCTGTTTCAGGTAAAATACCATGACCTAAATTAAAAATATATGGATGATCTTTAAATATGTCTAAATATTTTAAAATTTCTTTTTTGAGATTTTCTTGATCCGTTAACAAAATTTTTGGATCTAATCCTCCTTGAACTGGAATTTTTATATTTTTACTTATCATTAGAGGGTCAACATTATAATCAATGTTCACTACATCTGGTTTAACTATTTCACAAAACTCTTTATAATTTTTAATCTCCCTTGGAAAACAAATTACAGGGACGCCCAGTGATTTTACATAATCTACTAAACTCAAGGTTGGTGTATAAATATAGTTAGGATAATCTCTTTCTTCTAACAATCCAGCCCAACTATCAAATATTTGTATCACATTTGCACCATTCTCAATTTGATTTTTAATATGAATTTTTAAAAATTTTTCGATAATTAATAATATTCTATTTATTAAATACACATCTTCAAAAAAATTCTTTTTAACATTTTTCTTAGGGGACTGTTGGTTAATCATATAAACGAGAAGCGTCCATGGTGCTCCCACAAATCCAATTGTATTTTTATTTTTTAAATTCATCTCTGAGCTTACAGATTTTATAGCTTTATAAACTGGGTGAATTTTTTGAACAAAATCTATCTCATCTATCTTCGACATTGAAGTGATATCTAAATTACCTAATATCGGCCCAAAATTTTTTTTAAATTCAACTTTTTGATTTAAACCGTAAGGTAACATAAGGATATCAGAAAATATTATTGCTGCATCTAAATTAAATCTCTTAATTGGTTGAAGAGTAATTTCAGTCGCTAATTCATTGTTTAAACACAATTCTATAAAGTTTGGATTGTTTTTTCTTATTTCTCTAAATTCTGGTAAATATCTACCTGCTTGTCTCATTATCCATAGGGGATTGATAGATGTTTTTTTATTCTTTATAACTTCATGTAGAGGTGTCATATTAAAATCATATATATAATTATTGTATTAGTATTGTGTCCTGTGGATAGTGATGATTGTTTATTTTAAGCATTATATTAACGTTTTAACCACATCTTAAATTTAATTAAACTCACAAAAATGAACCTTTTTTGACCTTTATCAACATTCCTGTATTGTTTAATTGAATTTATTATTATTGTTAATAAAACCCTTATTTTACAAGGATAAACAAGTAAAAATTAAATTGAGTAATTTTATTAAAATTATACAAATTTATTAACAATTTTTTCATGAATAATACATTCCAAATATATTTAATTTCTGACTCTACAGGAGAAACTTTAGAGAGAATTTTTTTAGCTTTAAAAGCTCAATTTAAAAATATAGAATATAAGGTACATTCATATTCATTCACCAGAACAGAAAATCAAATTTTAAAAATTTTAGACGATGCGCAGGCAAATCATAGTTCAATCATACTATACACAATTGTTGATAATAATCTTGCAAAGTATTTAGCTAATACTAGTAGTGATAAAAAAATTCCATGTTTCGGTGTTTTGGGAAATCTTATTTTAAATTTCTCAAAAATTCTTAATCAAAAAGCTTCGCATGAGCCAAGTGGACAACACATTTTAAACGAAGAATATTATGACCGAATAGAAGCGATACAATTCACAATGAATCATGATGATGGAAATTTATTAAATGAAATTGATAAATCTGATATAATTTTGGTAGGTGTTAGTAGAACGAGCAAGACCCCAACTTCTATTTATCTAGCAAACAAAGGCTTTAAAACATCTAATATACCTTTGGTTAATGAAAATTCATTACCTGAAAAATTGAAGAAAGACCCACAGTTTACATGTGTAGTAGGCTTGAGCACAGAACCCGAAAGATTGGCTGATTTAAGAAAAAATAGAATGAACTCTCTTAAAGAAAACGACAATACAAACTATACTAACCTTGATGATATCAGAGCTGAAGTTACTAAAGCAAAGAAAACTTTTCAAAAATATAAATGGCCAGTAATTGATGTTACCAGAAAATCAGTCGAAGAAACAGCCGCATCAATTATTAAGATCCACGAAATATATTCTAATAATGTTAGGTAATATAATTTTAGCATCCAAAAGCAAAGTCAGGCAGAATATTTTAGAAAAGAACAATATATTTTGTGATGTTGAGCCATCGAATGTAGATGAAGATATGGTAAAAGAAAGCCTGTTAAGTAAAAAAGCTTCGCCAGAAATTATTTCAAAAAATTTGGCTGAATTAAAAGCTAACAAAGTAAGCTCAAGAAATGAAGAACGAATAGTGTTAGGCGCTGATAGCGTAATTGATTTAGAAGGGGAACTAATATCTAAACCACAAGATAGAAAAGAGGCACTAACAATATTAAGAAAGTTAAATGGCAAAGAACACCACTTAATTAGTTCTGTTTGTATATCTAAAAATGGATCAATGATTTGGAACTGTACAGATAGAGCAAAGCTTAAAATGAAAAATTTTACTGAGAAAAAGTTAGAAGAATATCTAGCAAAAATATCTGATAGTGCATTATACGCCTATAATGTTTACCAAATAGAGGGTGAGGGAAAAAAATTATTTTCAGAAATAATTGGAGACAAAAATACTATCATGGGACTTCCTATTAAAAAAATCAAAGATTATTTAGAAAAAATTATATGAAAAAATATTTAGTAATTGGAAACCCAATAATCCACTCATTATCTCCAAAGTTACACAATTATTGGATCAAACAAAATAATATTGATGCAATTTATGATAAAAAAAAATTAAATGAAAATGAATTATATAATTTAATATTAGATGTTAAAAAAAGAAATATAAGTGGTATTAACGTTACAGTACCATTTAAAAATTCAGTTATACCTCTTTTGGATGAATTAAGTGAAGAGTCAAATAAAACACAATCAGTAAATACAATATATCTTAAAGATAAAAGGATAATTGGACATAATACTGATATTGAAGGTTTTGAAAACGCAATAAAAAAAATAAATTTTGATTTCAAAAATAAAAAAATTTTTATTTTAGGAGCTGGTGGCGTTGTGCCTTCTATTATTTATGCTTCAATGAAAATGGATTCTTCCGAAATTTTTGTCAGTAATAGAACAAGTGAAAAAGCAGAGAAGGTAAAAAATATTTTTAATAATATTAAATTAGTTAGTTGGGGAGATGTGCCAGATTTTGATGTTATAATTAATGCAACAAGCCTAGGTTTGAATCAAGAGGACAAAATAAATTTAGATCTTACTCAAATAGGAAAAAATAAATTATTTTATGATGTTATTTATAATCCAACCGAAACAAATTTTTTAAAGAAAGCTAAAAAATTAGGCAACAAATGTGAAAATGGTAAATTAATGTTCATATATCAAGCATTTTCATCATTCAAGTTGTGGCACGGCATAGAGCCCAGTATAAACAATGAAACGATAAGACTTTTGGATTGATGAAAAGAATAGGTATTTTGGGTGATATAGGATCAGGAAAAAGTTATGTCGCCAAGAATTTTGGATATCCAGTTTTTGATGCAGATTATGAAGTTTCAAAATTATACCAGAAAAATAGAAAAATATACCAGAAGTTAAAAAAAATATTACCCGAATATATTTATAAGTTTCCTATTGATAAAATACAACTTACCAATGCAATTCTTGCAAATAATTCAAATTTAAAAAAAATAATTAGGATAGTTCATCTAGAAGTAAGGAATAGGATGCAATCTTTCTTGAAAAAAAATAAACACAAAAAATTTATTATTTTGGATATTCCGTTGTTGCTAGAAAATAAAATAAATAAAAATGAAGACATTCTAGTTTATGTTCATTCTAGTAAAAAGAATATCTTAAGAAATTTAAAAAAAAGAAATAATTTCAATGCAAGATTAGTAAATAAATTTAAAAAAATTCAACTTCCACTTGTTTATAAAAAAAATAATTCTAGATTTATAATTAAAAATAATTTTACCAAAAAATCTGTTAAAGATGGAATAAAAGAAATTTTAAAAATAATTAAAAATGAAAGAAATAGTTCTTGATACAGAAACAACTGGCTTATCAGTTAAAGATGGACACAGAATTGTTGAAATTGGATGTGTAGAATTAGAAAATTTAATTCCTACAAAAAATAAATTTCATTGTTATTTAAATCCTGAGAGAAAAGTTTCAGAAAAAGCACTAGCTGTGCATGGCTATAATGATGAATTTCTATCTAAACAAAAAAAATTTAATGAGATTGGTGAAGAATTTTTAGAATTCATAAAAGGTAAAAAACTCATAATACATAATGCCGAATTTGATCTTGCTCACATAAATAATGAGCTTAATTTATTTGGCGAAAAAAAAATCGAAAATGAGATCGTGGATACACTTCTTTTAGCAAGAGATAAGTTTCCTGGTGCTCCAGTAAGTCTGGATGCTCTTTGTAAACGTTTTAGGATAGATAATTCGAAAAGAACACAGCATACAGCTTTGATTGACTGTGATTTATTATCTAAAGTTTATATCAATCTTATTGGTCAAAAAGAACCAACACTTAACTTTCAAAATATTAATTTAGAAAAAAACGACGTAATTGTGAAAAATGTAGAGTACTATAAAAAGATTATTAAACCTACATTAGAAGAAATTAAAAGTCACAAGAAATATTTAAATCAGCATTTAAAGAAAAATTATTTTAATTAAATCTTTGACTGAACAAATTTTCAAAGTCTACTTTTTTTTCAAATTTTACCCCAGGATATCCAGAGTTATGTAAAAGATCTAGAAGTGCCTTTTCTAAATCAGGATAAATCTCAATTTGAACATCACAAAGAATAATTTTTTCTAATTCTTCTTTGTCTTTAACTTCTTCACTTACTTTAATTATAGTTGAATATATTATTTCAAAATAGGATTTTTTCTTACTTTCCTCTTTGTCCTCAAACTTAAATTTAGTATTTACTTCAATCATTTTATTTTTTAGCGCCTTTGAAGTTATATCAATTCCTAACTGATATCTTGAAATATGGTCCTTAACAAATATGTACGTCTCAATGTCTGGGGTCTCACTAGATAGGTCTTTGATAAATTTACCAAGTACCTTAAATTTTTCTGTCATTGTCGTCTTCTATATCCTCAAACTCTCCATCAATAAAATTATTTTTTTTATTTTCTTTTGGTTTAAATTTTTTAGATATTTTATTAAAAAAATATCTTCGACTTATAGGAAATATTAATAAAAAACCTATAACATCTGTTGCAAAACCTGGTATGATCAATAATAGAGCTGCAAAAGCTATTGCAGCACCCGAAACTACTTCATAAGCAGGAGTTTCATTTTTTCTTAATTGTATAAAACCGGATTTTAGTGTATTTAAACCTTCATATTTGGCATAATAGATACCAATTACAGCTGTTGTAAAAATTAGAATAATAGTGCTAATAGCACCTATATGTGAACCAATTTTTATCAAAAGATAGATCTCAACAACAGGTACTAAAATAATTGTTAATAATATTGGGTTCATTTGTCCTTAATCTAAATTGCTGGTTGAAATTAATCAACATAGTAATTACTATCAGATAATGAATTATAGTTTTGAGTACATAGACATAATATTATTAGCGATGATAGCTGGATTTATTTTTTTAAGATTAAGAGGAATATTGGGCAAAAGAACTGGTTTTGAAGGCAAAACTCCTGCTCAATTTAAAGAGGTGTTAAAAAATATAAAAGTTGAACAACCGAGAAAATCTAATGATGTTTTTGATACTGCTGCTCAAGAGGAATTTTTAAAGGGTGCTAAAATTGCATATGAAACGATAATTACAGACTTTAGTGATAACGATAATAAAATTACAACAAGTCGGTCACTTTTAAATGGACAGATATATTCTCAATTTAATGAAGCCTTAAAAGAAAGAAGTTCAAGAGGTCATTTTGCTGAAATCACTTTCATAGGTATTAACTCTGCAGAAATTAAAGAACATAAAAAAATTGGCAACATTTTAAATGTTACAGTTGATTTTATTGCTGAAGTAATAACCTGCATAAGAGACAAAGAAAAAAAAATTGTTTCTGGAGACCCAGAAAAAATTAAAAAAATTTATGATACCTGGGTGTTTTCAAGAGATACAACTTCTGTAAATCCTAACTGGCAGCTTGTAAATACTTTAACCTAATTGAGTAACGATATTTCAGAAAAAGATAAAAATGATTGGGAAAACTTTATTTCCAGTGATGAAAAACTCCCTAATAAAGATTCTAAATTAACAAAGCAAAAGTCCTTTAAAGTAAAATCAATAGATCTCCACGGTTATACTCTTGAGGAAGCAAACGAAACTATCGAAAAATTTATACATCAATCTTTTAGAGAAAAAATAAATAAGTTGATTGTTGTAACAGGTAAGGGACTTCACTCGCAAAATGAAAAAGATCCATATGTATCCAAAAATTTAAGTATATTAAAATATTCAGTGCCTGAATTTATAGAAAATAACAAGGGCTTAATGCACATCATTAATGAGATAAAAGATGCTAGTATTGAAGATGGTGGAAGTGGTTCTTTTTATATTTTTTTAAAAAAGAATAAATCTATAAAATAAATTTAGAAAGATCAGTATCTTTAACCAGATTATCTAAGTTTTTATTAATATATTCTTTATTTATAATAATTTTTTCACCAGCTCTATCTGTTGCTGTAAAACTAATCTCATCTAAAATTTTCTCAATTATTGTGTGAAGCCTTCTTGCACCTATATTTTCTACAGTTGCATTTACCTCAGAGGCGATATTTGCGATCGTATCAATTCCATCATCTGAAAATTCAAGATCAACATTTTCTGTTTTTAATAATGCAATATACTGTTTAATCAAACTAAAATCAGGCTCTCTCAAAATTCTCTTAAAATCCTCACTAGTTAATGCTTCTAACTCAACTCTTATAGGTAATCGACCCTGTAATTCAGGAAGAAGATCTGATGGTTTAGCTAATTGAAAAGCTCCTGAAGCGATAAATAAAATATGATCAGTTTTGATAGGACCATGTTTAGTATTTACAGTGGTTCCTTCAATTAGTGGTAATAAATCTCTTTGAACACCTTCACGAGATACATCTCCACCAACCCTGTCTGTTCTTGCTGAAATTTTATCTATTTCATCTAAGAAAACAATCCCATTATTTTCAGTAGATAATTTTGCAGCTTTAACAATCTTATCTTGCTCGATTAGTTTGTCAGATTCGTCATTTATTAAAATTTCATGGGACTCTTTTACAGACATTTTCTTTTTCTTTTCCTTGTTGCCCATAGACTTACCAATCATCTCACCTATATTGATCATTCCAACATTCGCGCCTGGCATTCCTGGGATTTCAAATGAGGCCCCGGATCCACTATCACTCACAAAAATTTCAATTTCATTATCATCCAAATCACCATTTCTTAATCTTCTTCTAAAACTTTCTCTTGTTGCCAAACTTGCTTTTTTACCAACCAAAGCATCTAAAACTTTTTCTTCCGCAGCTTTTTGAGCTTGAGCAAAAACTTCTTTTCTTTTTTTTACTTTCTCCATTGCGATAGCAATCTCAATTAAATCTCTAACTATTTGTTCCACATCTCTTCCCACATATCCAACCTCAGTAAATCTAGTCGCTTCAACTTTGACAAAAGGAGCTTCAGCCAGTTTAGAAAGTCTTCTTGAAATTTCAGTTTTTCCAACTCCGGTTGGACCAATCATTAAAATATTTTTTGGTAAGACTTCATTTTTCATTTCACCTTTAAGAGCCTGTCTTCGCCATCTATTTCTTAATGCAACTGCTACAGCTTTTTTAGCTTTATTTTGACCAACAACAAACCTATCAAGTTCAGAGACTATTTCTCTTGGGGAGAGAGAGCTAACCAAAGATGCTTCGTCTTTTTTATTTTTCTCCTTAGGATGAAGGGGGGTTACGTTCGAATTATCCATTATATTTTTTCAACTTTGACATTGTTATTAGTGAATACACATATATCAGCAGCAATTTTTATAGCTTTTTTTGCAATTTCTTCAGCTGACATTTCACCTTCCATTAAAACTTTTCCTGCAGCTAAAGCATAATTTCCACCAGAACCTATTCCAATTACATCACCTTCAGGTTCTAAAACATCACCTGTTCCTGATATAATATAACTATTACTTTTGTCACCAACAGCCATTAACGCCTCTAATCTCCTTAAATATTTATCTGTTCGCCAATCCTTAGCTAACTCAACAGCAGCTCTTGATAAATTACCTGCATGTTTTTCTAGTTTTCCTTCTAATCTTTCGAATAAAGTCAATGCATCTGCAGTTGATCCTGCAAACCCAGCAACAACGTCTCTTTTTTCAATTTTTCTAACTTTTGAAGCAGTACTTTTTACAACTGTATTTCCCATACTAACTTGTCCATCACCAGCAACTACTACTTCATTATTTTTTCTGACTAATACAATTGTTGTCATAAATATTAAATGGTAACTATTTTTGATACTTCAAGTAGTCATACTAACGTTGATATAGTGGAATTATATATGTATACCTCTAAGATATATGGCTAGAAAAGGAAAAGTATCTCGCAAAACAAGAGAAACCAGCATTAGCGTTGAAGTTAATATTGATGGTAAGGGTCAGTATAAAATTGACACTGGAATTGGTTTTTTAGATCATATGTTGGAGCAATTATCTAAGCACTCTCTAATTGATTTAAAAGTTAAAGCTAAAGGAGATACACATATTGATCTTCACCACACCACCGAGGATACAGGTATTGCAATTGGTGAAGCTCTAAAAAAAGCGGCTAAAAAATTTGTTGGCATTAAACGTTATGCTCACAGAGTTATTCCTATGGATGAAACCTTGACTAGAGTTGCGTTAGATGTTTCAAACAGACCTTATTTGATTTGGAAAGTAAAATTGAAAGTTGAGAAACTTGGGGAGATGGATACTGAATTATTCAAAGAATGGTTCCAGGCTTTTTCACAATCTGCTGGCATTACTTTGCACGTTGAAAACATTTATGGGGACAATAGTCACCACATTATAGAGTCCTGTTATAAAGGTTTAGCAAGATCCTTAAGAGATGCTTTAGAGATGGATCCTAGAAGTAAAAAAAGCATTCCATCAACTAAAGGCTCATTATAAGTTTAATGAATGTCACAATTGTTGATTATAATTCGGGCAACATAAGCTCGGTCATAAATTCCTTCAAGGAAGTTGCCAAAGACAAGGTAAATATTGAGGTAACATCAGATTTAAATAAAATAAAATCTAGTGACAAAGTTGTTTTGCCAGGACAAGGTTCGTTTAAAAGTTGTGTTGATGCACTCAATAATATCAGTGGTTTGGTGGATACCTTAAACGAGTTTGCTATAGATAACAAAAAACCTCTGCTTGGAATTTGTGTTGGGTTACAGATGTTTGCTGATGTTGGCTATGAAGAATTAGAAACCAAGGGTCTAGGGTGGATATCAGGCAAGGTATCTAAAATTGATAACCAAAATGGAAAGTACAAACTTCCTCATATTGGTTGGAACGAATTAAATATCGTTAAGGATAGCAAAATTTTTAAAGGTATAGAAAATAATTCTCACATGTACTTTGTGCACAGCTATGAACTTATTCCAAATGATAAAAATGTAGTGTCAGCAATTACCGACTACTCGTCAAATATTGTTTGTTCTATTGAAAAAGAAAATATTTTTGGAACTCAATTTCACCCAGAGAAAAGTGACAAAGCTGGACTTAAAATAATTGATAATTTTATAAATTTATAAATGAAGATATTCCCTGCAATAGACATAAAAGATAAAAAATGTGTAAGGCTAGTTAAAGGAAACTTTGATAACAAAACTGAATACGAGATGTCTCCAGTGGAACAGGCAAGAAAATATAAAGATCATGGATTTAAAAATTTACATATAGTAGACCTGGACGGCGCCTTGACTGGTGATACAGTAAATTTAGATATTATCCAAATAATAGTTAAGAATTTTGACTTAAAAATTGAAGTGGGGGGTGGAGTTAGAAGCATTGAAAGTATTAAAAAATATACTGATATTGGAGTTGAAAAAGTAATTTTAGGAAGTGCAGCCATTAAAGATAAAAATTTTTTGAAAGAAGCTTGTCAAAAATTTCCAAGTCAAATTGCTTTAGGTTTAGATGCTAAAGATGGATATTTATCTGTGTCTGGCTGGAAAGAAAATTCAAATAAATTAACTTTGGATTTTTTGAAAGAGATAAATGATTTTGGTGCCAGTAGATTAATTTATACAGATATTAATCAGGATGGAATGAAACAAGGACCAAATTTTGAAGAAACTTCCAAAGTTGCTGGTACTTCTAGTTGTCCAGTTGTAATATCTGGCGGCGTTTCTTCTATTGATGATATTAAAAAAGCTAAAGAATTAAATAATAAAAATATTGAAGGTATTATAGTAGGTAAAGCCATATACGATGGTGATATTAACTTAGATGAATTAGCTAGGGAATTAGATGCTTAAAAATAGAATAATACCTTGTTTAGATGTTAAAAATGGCAGAGTTGTAAAAGGAATTAACTTTATCGATTTAAAGGACGCTGGAGACCCTGTTGAGCAAGCAAAAATTTATTCTGATGGTGGTGCAGATGAAATATGTTTTTTAGATATCACTGCTTCAAATGAAAATAGACATACAATCTATGATGTAGTAGATAGAACTTCTAAGAAATGTTTTGTGCCTTTAACTGTCGGAGGTGGTGTTAGGAGTGTTGAGGATATTAATAAATTACTTAATTGTGGAGCAGATAAAGTATCAATTAACACTGCAGCAGTTCAAAATGCAAAAGTTGTTGAAGACAGTTCTAGGAAGTTTGGTTCTCAATGTATTGTGGTTGCAATTGATGCAAAGAGAAAAGATGGTGGATGGGAAATTTTTACTCATGGAGGAAGAAATTCAACAGGCATAAATGCTCTGGAATTTGCTTCTAAGATGGAAAAATGTGGAGCCGGAGAGCTATTAGTTACCTCTATGGATAAAGACGGAACCCAGTCTGGTTATGATATTGAGCTAACGCAAAAGATATCTTCTATGGTAAATATTCCAGTTATTGCGTCTGGTGGAGTTGGAACTTTAGATCACCTCGTAGATGGAATAAAATCAGGGGCTAGTGCAGTCTTAGCAGCATCTATATTTCACTATGGCACCTATTCAGTTAATCAAGCTAAGCAATATTTGGCTTCAAAAGACATACCTGTTAGGATTTAGTATGTTTAAAATTTTAGAAGATCTCGTAACCCTTGCTAGAGAACGAAAAAGTAGTCCTGTTGTTGGCTCATATACCAATAAACTTCTTGAGGATAAATCTTTAGCAAAAGAAAAAGTTTTAGAAGAAATTAATGAGTTAATTGAAGCTGTAGAACAAGATACAAATAAAATTCACGAAGCTGCAGATGTTCTTTATCACTTAATTATGTATCTTGAAAGAAATGGAATAAAAATTGAAGACGTTATGAAGGAATTGAGTAATAGAAGAAAATAAAAAATGGCCTACGATGACAGTAATATCTTTGCTAAAATTTTAAGAGGGGAGATACCTTGTAAAAAAATTTATGAGGACGATTTTGTTTTATCATTCCATGACATTAATCCACAAAAAAAAATTCACGCTTTAGTAATCCCCAAGGGAAAATATATTGATCTAGATGATTTTAGTTTAAATGCATCACCTGAAGAGATGGTAGGTTTGCTTAAAGGTATAAATATTGTTGCAAAAAAGTTGGGTATATCAACAGAAGTAGGCAAAGGTTATAGAGCTTTAGCCAATATCAATGAACACGGGGGTCAAGAGGTTCCACACTTACATTTTCATCTTTTTGGAGGTGAAACAGTTGGAAAAATGGTTGAGTGACACAAGAAGTAAAAAGAAATTACTTAGAAATAACTTCTCTTAAAGATCTAAATCAGGGATCTAAGCCTTCTAAAGACTATTCTTTAAAATTGTTAGATCCAATTAACTTTCAGCTCAATAAATTTTTCTATAAAAACATTGGTAATAAACATAAGTGGGTTGATAGGTTAATTTGGAATGAAGAGCAGTGGATAAATTATGTTTCAAGTGAAAATGTTAATACTTATATTTTAAAATGCAAAGATGATTTGGTTGGTTTCTTTGAGTTAATTTATCATCAGGAAAAAAAAGAAGTTGAAATAGCTTATTTAGGTATTTTAGAGGAGTATCATAATAAAAAACTTGGATCATATTTATTATCAGAAGCAATTAAGATATCTTTTAAAAATAAAATCGGTAGAGTTTGGGTTCACACTTGTACTTTAGATCACAAGAATGCTTTAAATAATTATATGATGAGAGGCATGAAAGTATTTAAAACTGAAATCATTAATATTTAATTTTGAATTGGGAGTTTAAATATATTTTTTGGGATTATTCTGTTTTTTCGAATTGAGGATAAAAAAGTAATATTAAAATTTTGATATACATCTGTATTTTGCCATCCAATCAAATCGTAAGTTTCTTTGTTAAAAAAAACATTAATTTCAGTATCTTTTTCTTTGATTGTATAATTGATCAAAGATCCATCAACAATTCTTTCTTCTAAAACATTAATTTTATTAATTAAGAAATCTTTATCTAGAATAAAGTTAAGAGGAGTTTTATTAAGTGGATATCGATAATAACTCGTAATAGTTTTAATAACTAACGATTTACCATTTGATACTAAAATTTTGTTATTGCTTTTAGCGTATTCACAAAATATTTTTTTTGGATATTGAATAGTACAATTTCCATTTTCAATTTTTCCATTTATATTCTGCTCGAAATTAAAATCAAGATTTTGGGTATTCTTTAAATTTTCAATAATTTTTTCTTTATTACTTGTATTACCATTTGTAATGAAAAATAAAAAAAAAAACGTAATAATATATTTTATCATTAAAGAACATCTCTTTTACCAACATGATTTGCCTTACTAACTATCCCATCTGCTTCCATCATATCAATAATTCTTGCAGCTCTATTGTACCCTATTTGAAGTTTTCTCTGTAAAAACGAGGTGGAGGCTTTACCTTCTGATCTAATTATTTCCAAAGCTTGCTGGTAAAGTTCATCTTTATCACCTTGATTAGCACTGTCCCCAATTTCCTTTTCATCTGCAAAATTTAATATTTCGTCTACATAATCTGGTTCTGCTTGAGATCTTAAAAAATTGTTAATTTTTTCTATCTCATTATCTGAAACAAAAGGTGCATGAATTCTGACTATTCGATTAGCAGAAGACATAAAAAGCATGTCTCCTTTACCCAGCAATTGTTCTGCTCCTTGTTCTCCAAGAATTGTTCTACTATCAATTTTTGATGTAACTTGAAAAGATATTCTTGTTGGAAAATTTGCTTTTATAGTTCCTGTAATTACATCAACACTTGGTCTTTGGGTTGCCATAATAATATGAATACCAGCCGCCCTTGCCATCTGAGAGAGTTTTTGAATATAATTTTCAATTTCTTTACCAGCTACCAGCATTAAGTCAGACATTTCGTCTACTACTACAACTATATAAGGCATTGGAAGTTTATGTTTAGCGTTATAGCCATCTATATTTCTTACACCTTCTTTAGTCATAAGCCTGTATCTGCTTTCCATTTCTTTAACCACCCAACCAAGTACAGAAGCAGCTTTTTTTGCTTCAGTTATCACAGGACATAATAAATGAGGTATCCCTTCGTAAGTAGAAAGTTCAAGCATCTTTGGGTCAATTAAAATAAATTTACATTTATCTGGCGTGTGTCGATAAAGAAGAGATAAAATAATTGTATTAATACAAACTGATTTTCCAGATCCAGTAGTTCCAGCAATCAATAGGTGAGGCATAGAAAATAAATCTCCAACAATAGGCTTACCTGATATACTTTTTCCAAGAGCAATTGGTAACTTAATTTCTCTTTTCTTAAAATCAGTTGTGTTCAATATTTCGCTTAGATAAACGTTCTCTCTTGCATTATTTGGTAGCTCTATTCCAATGGTGCTACTTCCTGGTATAGTCGCAATTCTTGCAGACTCTGAGCTTGTGTTCCTTGCTATATCATCTGATAAATTTATAATTTTAGAGACTTTAACACCTGCAGCTGGCTCAAATTCATTAAGAGTTACAACTGGACCATGACTTACTTTTTTTATATTCCCGTTAACTCCAAAATCTAATAAAATTTTTTCTAAAAATTCTGAGTTGTGTGTTTCATTTTGATTTGAGTTTTCTCTCTCTTTTTCCGTTGGGACTTTTAATAAATCAAAACTAGGAAGTTTAAATTTTATTTTTTCATTAATTTTATTTTCAGCCTTTATAAATGGAAGGTCTTCTTGAATAAGATTTTTTATTTCATCTTGGGGAATATATTCACTTATAACTTCACTTTTGTCAGTATAGTTTTTTTCTTTTTTTCTAAAAAAGAAATTATAAATTTTCAAAATCGATTTATAAAATTTAAATGGATTAAAATTGATACTAATTAAAAATAACAAAAAAGTGAAAAAAATTAGAACATAAAATGAGCTTGCTTCATGAATTTGAACTAAAGAATTTAAAAATGTTTGATTAAAATAATTCCCAACAAAACCACCATTTCCATTTATATAAAGTGTAAAAGCATCAGAATAAAAGAAACTAAAGAAAAGTGTTCCAAATACACAATAAATGATTGTAAAAAAAATATTTTCAATAACTAGAAAAAACTCTTTAAGTCTTACTATGTTAATACCGGTTAAAATAAGAGTGAAAGAAATTAAATAAGAGATCAAGCCTACTGACTGAAAGAATAGATCTGAAATAAAGCTACCCTGAAAGCCTAATAAATTTTTAATCTCTGTGTTATCAGGAAATATAAAGTTAGGGTCTTCAGGCGAATATGTAATTAAAGCTATTAGTAGCAACGTGCCTGACAAAAAAATAAATAGACCAAAAATTTCTGCTAGACGTTTTATAGCAAAATTAAGCAATAAATTGGCTGTTTTTTTAATATCCATATATGAATCAATTTAATCACTTTGTATCATCTAATTTTTGTTGTTAAAATTAAAAATAATATGAGGGTTTGTATTCTAGGCGCTGGCTTATCAAGCTTAACTTTAGCAAAAGCTTTAGTTAACCAAAATATATATGTGGATCTTTATGCACAAAAAAAAATAAATTCATTAAATAAGTCAAGAACCATTGGTATTTCTAAGAGTAACATTGAATTTTTTAATGATGCAATAATTAATGTAGACAAAATAGCTTGGAAATTAAAAAAAATAGAAATTTTTTCAGATAACTTAAGAAAAGAAAAACTAATTAATTTCGAAAATAATAAAAATGTGCTTTTTTCTATAATTAAAAATGAAAATCTTTTCGATGTTTTAGAAAAAAGCCTATCTAAAGATAAATATTTTAAAAAAATTAATTCCTTAAAAAATTATGATTTTTTAGATAATTATAATCTTGTTATTAACACAGATTTTACTAGCCCAATTACAAAAAAATATTTCAGTAAAAAAATTTTAAAAAGATATAACAGTTTCGCTTACACAACAATTTTAAAACATGAAAAAATTGATAATGATATTGCAGTTCAGATTTTCACTAAATTGGGACCCTTGGCTTTTTTACCTATTTCTGAAAAAGAAACATCTGTAGTTTATTCTTTTTACAATAAAAAAAACGAAAATATTAATAACTTGATTCAAAAGTATAATCAAAAATACAAAATTCTAAAAATTGAAAAAATTAATTCTTTTGAACTAAAATCTTTGAGTTTAAGATCATACTACCACGACCATATATTGGCTTTTGGTGATCTATTACATAGAATTCACCCTCTTGCCGGCCAAGGTTTTAATATGACTATCCGTGATATTAAAATTCTTATAGAAATTATTATAAGTAAACAGAGTTTAGGTTTAAACATAGATAGCTCTGTAAATTATGATTTTGAAAGCAAATTAAAACATAAAAATTTTATATTTTCTAATGGCATTGATCTGGTTCATGAATTTTTTAATTTTGAGAGAAAAACGAATAGCAGTTTCTTGAGTAAATCTGTTCAACTATTAAGTAAGAATCATAAAATTAATAAATTCTTTACAAAAATTGCTGATAGGGGAACTTTACTCTAGTCTATTGGATAGTTGTATTATCGTATATATCATAAGTATATGTACTTAAAATTTCAGCGATTTTATTTTTTCTCATATCTAAATTTTTAGCCTCTAATAATACTTGTTTTTCTTCTAGTGAGAAAGGAGATGCCATGGCTAGTGCATTTATTGTTTCATCAAGGCTTTGTTTTTCTAATGCTTTCCAATTAATTATAAAACCTCTTTTTTCAAATAATGACTTCAAATCTTTAAAAATTAATTCAAGGTCAGAAAATTTAAGATCCTCTTTTTCACTTTTTAAATCTTGGATAAAGTTTTCATAATTGACATTTAAAATTCTGTATTTTTTTTCAGTTTTTAATTCCTTTATATTTTCAAATCTTATTAAGCCCTTTAATTCAATTAAATAACGTCCATCTTCAGTCTCTTTAAAACTTGTTATTTTTCCTAAGCATCCGACTTCGTGTAATTCGGGAGCATTATTTCCACTTGTTGAACTTTTTGGCTGTATCATACCAACAGTTTTACTTGATTTCATACTGTCATTAATCATATCAATGTAACGTGGTTCAAAAATGTTTAATGGCACCGTTGCTTTTGGAAAGATTATAAAGTTACTTAGTGGAAATACAGGTATCTGTGCAGGAAGATCTACTTTTTTCATTTAATAATACATCTTAACACATTTAATATGATCTTGTATTAATTGAATGAAAAAAAACGTCTAGTTTAAATTTAAGCAGGCATAGCTCAGTGGTAGAGCGTCTCGTTGCCAACGAGGTAGTCCTTGGTTTTTTATCCTTGCTAATCTTAGTCTTTCTCAACGTCTAGTTAATCTCGACACACTCACGACACACTTCGACGCAGATAAGAAAAACTTTGGTGAGTGGCAAAAAATATAATTGTAATTAAACTGTTACAAATTTTTAATAAGTTCGTAATAAAAATTCACTTAAAAATTAGGATAAATTTCTTAATAAGTACTATTAAATTTAAAAAAAAAAGGAACCAAATATGAAACTATTTTTAAAAACTATATTAATACTATCCCTAACACTAGGTATTAGTTCAGCAGTTTCAGCAAAAACTTACAAAATGGCTGTTACCGACATTGAAGGAATGGATGCTCTTATCTCTGAGTGGGGACCATTTAAGGAAGCTTTAGAAAAAGCTACTGGAGATACTTTTGAATTTTTTGCTGTAAGTAATCAAACAGCAACAGCAGAGGCCTTAAGAGGAAAAAGATTGGATTTTGCAATAACAGGGCCTGCAGAATATGTTGCGATTAATAAGCTTACAAATGCCCAAGCAATGATTGCGATTGCAAGACCAGATTATTACTGCGGAATTGTCGTTAAGACGGGGGTAGGAATAATGAGCATGGAGGATTTAAAAGGTAAAGCTGTCTCTTTTGCTAAACCTGGGTCGACATCTGGACATTTTTGTCCAATGCAAGTGATGATGGATCATGGAGTAGACCCAATGAAAGACATCAAAGTAATTCATACAAAGAAATCATTGCAACATGCTGGGCTGGAGAGAGATGATACTGCAGCAATTGGTGTAAAAATTAGTTCTTGGATCAAGTATAACAGAACACCCGAAAATCAAGGTCAGTTCAAGGTGTTAGCCAGATCGGGTGATCTGCCATACGATATGATGATGGGTGCAGGTCATTTAACGAAGGCTGAAATAGACAAAGTAACCAAGGCAATGAAAGATAACGAAGATGCCTTGATTGCTGGTATTTTAGCTGGGCTTGATGATAAAGGTGAACCAGCCAATGATAAATACATCGGTACAAGATTGCTTAAGGTGGATGATTCTGATTATGATATAGTAAGAGCCATGTACAGAACAGCTGGCTTGCCTGAATTCGATATTCAAGAATAATCACAAATAATGATAATATATTGAAGCGCTCTATCTCATTAGAGCGCTCGATCTGTATGATCGATTTAGAAATAAAAGATTTAAAAAAAAGTTTTGGTAGTGAGTTTGTATTAAAAGGTCTTTCTTTTAGTGTTAATTCGCAAAGTTTATTAGCAATCATCGGTTCTAATGGAGCAGGTAAATCTACCTTGCTGAGATGCTGCAGCCGCTTAATAGAACCATCGAGTGGAAGTATTAAAATTTTTGACAAGGAAATAACCACTTTAAATAGTCATAAGCTAAGTCAAATACGAAGAGACGTAGCGTTTATTTTTCAACGGCATAATTTAGTTCCTCGACTAAGTGTGTTATCAAATGTTATTCATGGAGATTTTGGAAATATCACTAGCGGTATAATTCGAGTAACACGATGGTTTCATTTTCTGGCTCCTCAAAATTCTAGATCAAGGGCAATGGATTGCCTTCGGAAAGTAAATTTATCTCATCTTGCCATGAAACGAGTTGATAGCCTTTCTGGAGGACAATCTCAAAGAGTTGCGATAGCTAGAGCTCTGATGCAAAGACCCAAGTTATTACTTGCTGACGAGCCTGTTGCTAGCCTTGACCCAGTGGCTGCAAAAACGGTTATGGAGCTTCTCACAGAACTATGTAAAAAAGAAAAAATAACAGTTATATTTACCTCGCATAATGTTGAAGATGCCGTAAAATATTCCGACAAAGTTTTAGCTTTAAAAGAGGGTGAAATAAGCTTCTTGAGAGCAAGTAAAGCGTTGGATCCAAAAGAATTAATTGAGCAATACGACAGCTCTGTAAGAAATGTTTAATTGGTAGGAACAAGATAATGAACCCCCCAAAAAGATTTGAGCATATTTCATCCTTTCATTATATTTCTATTATCGTTTTCTTTTTGATTTTGGTGTGGGCTTTTGATGGTGCTGGTTTTTCCTTCAGCAAATTATTTGGAAGCAGTGAGTATATTGGTAGGTTTCTTAGTGAAGCCTTTCCTCCTATTAGTGAGCATAGATTAAGCTTGAGCGATTTTAACAGGTATATTTTGCTCTTAATAGAGACCGCCCAAATGGCAATTTTTGGTACATTTTTAGGTATAATTATAGGTTTTTTGTTTGCGCTAATGGCCTCAAGAGGACTACTTGGAAATAGCATCCCAGTAAGAATGCTTCAAGTATTTGCAAAGTTTCTAATAACATTTATGCGAACAATACCTGATTTAGTATGGGCAATTATATTTGTAATGGTTGTAGGGCTCGGAGCTTTTGCAGGCACATTAACGATTGCGATAGATACAATAGGATTTGTAGGTAGATTTTTTGCTGAAGAGATGGAGGATGTTGAAAGGAGTGCAGCCGAAGGTATAGAGAGTAGTGGAGCGTCAAAGCTAGACAGTACTTTTTCAGCAATCATTCCTGCTGCTATGCCCGGCTTTATAACAACATCGCTTTTCGCCTTAGAAAAGTCCGTAAGAGGATCAGTAGTGTTAGGGTTAGTTGGTGCTGGTGGAATCGGAATGGAATTAAACAGTCTTTTTAACTGGATGGCTTATGATAGAGCTGTTATAGTAATAGGCTTAATGTTTATTTTAATATTGTTCGTAGAACAAATTAGCAGCTATGCTCGCTCAAAAATACTCGATGGATCGTTCAAAAGCAGGAAATAGTGCATAAAAAAGAGAAAGGTAGTCGGATGTCAAAAACAGATACGGCGTATCAGTATTGGAATACTGAATGGGATAATAAAAATGTTAGTGAGAAATGGACTGAAGCTGAGCCAGAGGTGCTCGCAACTTTCGAAAAAATTGGAAAATCTAAAAAAATTTTAGACCTCGGTGCCGGAGTAGGTCGTCATAGCCTTCCTTTTGCACAAAACGATTGTGAGGTTACTGCTTTTGATGCAGCAGAAAGTGGACTTGCGTCTATTGAGCAGTTAGGAAAAAAAAATGGTGTTTTTATAAAAACAGTACTTGGTAAAATGGATCAATTACCTTTTGCTAATGACTACTTTGAACATGTGTTATCATGGAATACGATTTACCACGGTAACCATGATATTTTAATTGATACTGTTAATGAGATAAAAAGAGTACTTAAACCTGGAGGCACGTTTCATGGAACCATGCTCCCTCAGAGAAGAATTGAGCTTTTAAAAAATGAATATGATTGCAAAGAGATTTCAAAGAACACTTGGATTATAAATTCGGACTCTGAAAGCGATAAGGCTCATCCTCATTATTATTGTTCTGCTAATGAATTAACGGCTATATTTAAGGATTTTGAATTTAATTGGCTTACTATGAAGGAACATGATACACCAAACTCATGGCACTGGCATTTCATGATCGAAAAGCTATAGCTCAACAAGAAGAACATCAAAAAATTAAAGAGTATGGAGAAAGCATAAACGAAGAAACTAGAAAAAAGGATAGATGAAAAAACTTTTAAGTTTCGTGGTTTTTTAGTTTGTTTTTTTTGTATTTTTTGGGTCAAAGTCTTTAGCAAAAGACTATGAATGTCACTATGGTCCTTTTAAAGATGAAAATGGAATTAATAGAGTAGATCTGTTTCTGTTTTCATAGGTAGAAATAAATCACTTTTTAAAAAAATAACTTTCTACCAAAAAAAACCTTACCCTTCCATAAACTTTCATGTAAAGTTTTAAAAAATCTCGACACACCCACGACACAGTTAGTGATAGATTTTACTAATTTTCTTATTACTTGCATTTCTAAAAACCGCTATCTATAA
This sequence comes from uncultured Pelagibacteraceae bacterium, assembly GCA_902617825.1. GTDB lineage: Bacteria > Pseudomonadota > Alphaproteobacteria > Pelagibacterales > Pelagibacteraceae > Pelagibacter. Next base: position 30,597 of record CACMYE010000010.1, read on the forward strand.
TGGTTTCTAACAAGCGGGCATAGCTCAGTGGTAGAGCGTCTCGTTGCCAACGAGAAGGTCGAGGGTTCGACCCCCTTTGCCCGCTCCAAATTTGAATTATGAGTGATTTATTAAACAAAAAATGTATGCCCTGCGAAGGTGGAGTTTTGCCTTTTGATGTATCTGAAATTCATAAATACCAAAAAAAAGTGGATGGATGGGACATTACAAAAGGTGATGATGAAATATTTTTTTTGTCAAAAAAATTTAAATTTGAAAATTTTTTGAAAAGCCAAGATTTCATAAATGAAGTTGGTAAAATATCTGAAAATGAAGGACATCATCCAGATATCTCTTTTGGTTGGGGTTATGCTGAGATTAAAGTTACTACTCATGCTATAAAGGGTCTTTCTGAAAATGATTTTATTTTAGCTGCAAAAATAGATAAAATTACTAATGCCTAAAGTGTCTAGTTTTTGAAAAAACTAAAACTGTATCAGTTTCATTTGCAAATTTAATTATTTCTTTATCCCTGATTGATCCTGATGGTTGAATCACAGCCCGAACTCCTGATTGTACTAGCTTTTCTATACCATCAACAAATGGAAAAAACGCATCAGAAGCTGCAACCAAATTTTCCTTTGTATCTGTAAATTTTTTCATTTTATCTATTGCTATTTTGCAGCTATCTAATCTGCTTGGTTGTCCAGAGCCAATACCAACGGTTGTCTCATTTGCAGCAAGAACAATTGCATTAGATTTTACATACCGGCAAACATTAAATGCAAAAATTAGATTTTTCATTTCTTTTGAAGTTGGTTTTCGTTTTGATACAATTTTTAAATCTTTAGTAGTGAATTTTTTTAGATCTTCTGATTGTATTAATATTTCGTTATTAACCGATAAATGTTTTAAACCATCATTTACCTTGTAATTTGAAGCATCTATTAATCTTAAATTTTTCTTTTTCTTTAATATTTTTAAAGCATTAGCGTCAAAGTTATTAGCCACAATTACTTCAAGAAATAGCTTACTTAATTCAAGAGCTAAAATTTTTGTTATTTTAAAATTACAAGAAACTATTCCTCCAAAAGCACTGACAGGGTCACAAGTAAATGCAGATTTATAACTTTCAAGGTGGTTTTTTTTAATTGAAACTCCACACGGATTTGCATGCTTAACAATTACTGTTCCAGAATTTTTTGGGAGTGATTTTGAAATTGTTAATGCTGCAAAAATATCATTATAATTATTATAACTAAGCTGCTTTCCGTGGATTTGTTTGATATCCATTTCTGATTTTCTTGAATAAATTCCACTTTCTTGATGAGGATTTTCACCATACCTGAGTGTATTAATTAAATTTCCATGCAAAACTCTTTTTTTTGGAAAGTTTGTATTAGTTATTTTATTAAAATAATCTGAAATTACAGAATCGTAATAAGCTGTTTCAGCAAAAGCAATTCTTGATAGTTTCTCTCTAAATTCTAAAGATGTAGATCCTTTAAATTTATTTAGTTCATCTATTAATTCAGCGTACTGTTCTGACGAAGTAACTACTGTTACATCCTTGTAATTTTTTGCAGCAGATCTGACCATGGTAGGGCCCCCAACATCAATATTTTCAACTATTTTACTATGATTGTTAGTATTTTTTAACGTGTTCTCGAACGGATAAAAATTTACGATAACCAAATCTATATTTTCAAAATTATTCACTCTTAAGTCTTTTAAGTGTAATTTACTATCTCTTTTATTTAAAATTCCCGCGTGAATTTTAGGGTGAAGAGTTTTAACTCTACCTTCTAAAATTTCTGGCGAATTGGTAAAGTTTGAGACTTCAATACAACTAAATTTTAATTTTTTAATTTTTCTATAGGTGCCACCAGAACTAATAATTCTTATTTTATTTTTTTTTAATACATTTAAAAGAGGTATTAGTTTTCTTTTATCTGAGACAGAAATTAGAGCAGTTTTAATTTTCATTATAATTTAAGTATTTCCCATTTTATAATTTGCTCATTTTCTTTATTTATTCCAGAAATAAAAATATTTTGATTATCTTTGTATAAATTTTTATTACCGAAATATATGCTATTATCAATGTTTATATCCAATTTATCACAACTAAATCTCCAACCTTCGTCCTCTAATTCAATGAGTATAGATTTATTATCTTGAGTTTTCATCACTTTGGAATTTGGATCAAGATGAAATCTAATATCAAATTTTATATTTTTATTAGGATTTTTTCTTAATATTTTATCGCATCCAACAAATTTGTTTTGCTCTGGATAAAATTCAATTTCTCTTTCATGAATTGTTCCAAATTTTTGTAAATATCCATCATGTGAGCCTGAAATTTTCCAATAATTTTTTTCGTTTATAATATTTTTTTTTGAAATTTTAAGTCCTTTTTCAACCATAATTTTGTTATTAATTTTTTTAGAAGTGCATGATGAAAAATCTTCGATGATTAATGTGCTATGAAGAGCAGTGCTTTTAGAGAGTTTATTGAGTTTGTTATTTTTGTTTGAGAAATACCCTGCGTTGGTTATTAATCTTTTATAATTTGAAAATATTTCAAAAGATAGAGCACCGTATTGATAATCTATAGAAAAATTTTTGCTTGGGCTTGAGCCTACATCCATTGCTAAAGTAATTTTTTTATTTTTCAGGATGGCGTATCCACCAAGCTCATTCACTTCATTTTTAAAAGTATAACCAAATCTTTTTAAGTATTGATCAAAATCCTTATTTTCTGAATGATTATTACCATTAAAGAAAACATCGGTACCAATATTTTTCCAGATAAACGCATAACTTGATCCTAAATAAAATATTGTTTCATCTATATATTCAGGAATAAAATTTTGAGATTCTTTGAACCACTCTCTTATTATGATAAAATATTTTAGATAAAAGATTAACTGTTTAATGTTTCTCGATTTTGTAAAGCCCTGGTTATCAATTGAAGATCTAATTATTTTTTTTAAAATACTCAATCCACTATCAAGATAGTTTTTTTGGCTTTTATAAGCTAGCCCTGTTAAAATTATTGCAGAACAACCAACTAATTTATTTTCAAATACATTTGAAGATTTAATTTCATTTAATAAATGATTAGTTTGTTTTTGAATCATGTGATCGAACATCAAACGATATTCTTTATCACTATCTTGATAGGTAAGTTGATGATTGGACAACCATGCTATTATTCTTTTAGAAGTTAAATCAAATTCCCAACTATTATTGTTGTATTTACTATTTTCATTTATCCAGTTTTTAATGATTGACTGTGTAGTTTCTTTTGAAGATTTCAGGTCAAGACTGAAAAACCAAAAAAAATTATTCAATTTTTCATAATCTTTAGCACTCATTTTGTTTTGCCAAATAGACTCAACAGTAAAATCTTCAATGCGGTATTTCTTATTTTGATATTTTATAATTGAAGAGAGGATGTGGGGACTTGGTTTATATTGAAAATTATTATCAAATGTTTTTGAAATTTTTTTTTCGTAAAAACTCGAATTTTGATAAATTTTTTTAAAATTATTCTTTAAACCAAAATAAAACTGGCCAAAAAAACCTAAGGAATTTGCATTAATCATTAACTTATTTTAGTTTTAATAAATTAATATTCTTTTTTATATCTCCATCATTACTTTTGAATACAGTTGTTCCTGAAACAAGAATATTTGCTCCAGCATCAATAGCAATTTTGCAATTTTCAAAATTTATTCCGCCATCTATTTCAATATCAAAGTTCAATTTTTTTTGTTGTTGAATTTTTTTAAGTTGTTTAATTTTGTCCAGAACCTCTGGCATAAATTTTTGACCTCCAAAACCTGGGTTAACACTCATGATTAAAACCAAATCTATTTGATCTAAGAATTCACTAATTAATTCAATTTTCGACTCTGGATTAAGAGAAACACCGACTTTTTTTTTTAAATCTTTAATCTTTTTAATTGATTCTCCCAAGTTTTGAGTGGCTTCTGGGTGAATTGTGATGATATCAGCTCCTGCGTCTGCATATGCTTTTATGAATTTATGTACTGGTGAAATCATTAAGTGTACATCAAACTTTAAAGAGGAGTGTTTTTTTAAAGCCTTAATAACTGGGGGACCAATAGTTAAATTTGGAACAAAATGACCATCCATGACATCCACATGGATCATATCGGCACCACCTTCCTCTAGTCTTTTAATTTCAGTGCCTAATTGACTAAAATCAGCAGACAAAATTGAGGGTGAAATTTGTATATTTTTCATTGATAACTAGATTTACTAGTATCAATTTTTAAAATTTAATTGAATTAAAAAATTGATAAATTTGTCTCGATATTTCACTTTCGAGAGGAAATGACAGCATACCCATAACAGAATAGCCCAGGATCCAGGGCATTAAATAAAATCTAATCATATAAAAAAACCAAGCCACATATAAAGGCACCAAAGGTCCAATAATAAACGATGGGGTAATGGGTTTAAATAGTCTGATTAAAGGATTTGTATATTTAACAAATACTCTCATAAAAAAAAATTGAGAATCCTCTCTTTGGAAAATATTCATCGCAACTCGACCGATTAATGTCCACATGATTATGCCAAAGAAATAATCAATAAAATATATAAATGGATGAAAGTTTGCTGACATTTAAGATTTATATTTGAAAATGAAAAGAAAGAAAAGGGGCGAAATTAATCGCCCCTTATAAAGTTTATTTACTGTTTTCCAAGAATTGTTTTACCACTTGGTACACGTACTTCATCAACCATTTTTTGAATTGCTTTGTCTGGCTCTTGAGTCATTAAACTCACAACCACCATCGCAACCAAACTAACAGCTGATCCGAAGATACCAAATGTTAATTGAGTAATTCCCAGGAATCCACTTCCACCAGTTCGTACCCAAACTAAGTACCAAGTACCAGCAGCTAGACCTCCTAACATACCAGCAATAGCACCTTGTCTGTTAGCTCTCTTCCACCATACACCAAGTACAAGTGGGAAGAACAATCCTGACATCGCAAAATCAAATGCCCAGATAACCGAACCTAAGATACCTTGGATCTCCATTGCCGCAATCGTTGCGCCAGCAAAACCAATTACTACAAGTAATACCCTTGCAACAACTAGTCGTTTTGCAGTTTCCGCTTTTGGATCAATGATCTTATAGTAAACATCATGTGATATAGCGTTTGCAATTGCTAGAATCAAACCATCGGCTGTTGACATGGCAGCTGCCATACCTCCAGCAGCAACTAGACCTGAGATTACGTATGGTAATCCAGCTATCTCTGGTGTTGCTAACACAACGGCTTTACCACCCATGAAAAACTCGTTTAATTCAAGAGTTCCATTTCCGTTAAAGTCGCTTACAAACATTAAGTTTGCTGCGTTCCAGTTTTGATACCAATCTATCGCTTGAACTTCCGCAATTGATTTACCGATAATACCAGTTGATAGTGTCGGATCAATCAATGACAACTTAGATAGTGTAGCTAACATTGGAGCAGAAGAATAAAGTAGGAAGATAAAGAATAGTGACCAACCTACTGATTTTCTAGCTGCTTTTACACTTGGAGTAGTAAAGTATCTCATCATAACATGAGGTAATGATGCTGTTCCCATCATCATCGCCAATGCTAATGAAATAAATGCCCATGGTGTAGCGTTAACTGCAGAGTGAGCTTTAGTTATTCCTGCTAAGCCTTTAGGTACCGTTGCTAGATCAGCAGCTGAGTTTTTAACAAAACCAAACTGTGATTCTAACTCACCAATTCTAGCCACTTCATCAGCTAACATAAAGTGCGGGAAGAAACCTGCACCCATTTTGTTACTGATCCAGAATACTGGAAGTAAGTAAGCTATAATTAGTACGATATATTGTGCAACCTGTGTCCAAGTTACCCCTCTCATACCACCTAACATTGAACATAATAAAATACTTATTAGTCCAATATAAACTGCGTATTGGAATGGGATATCAAGAGCAACAGATGCAATAGTACCTGTAGCGTTAATTTGTGCTGTTACATAAGTAAATGAAGCAACGGTTAAAACCACTACCGCACTAAACCTAGCTAAATTACCACCGTATCTTGTACCTATAAAATCTGGAACTGTGTAACAGCCAAATTTTCTTAAGTATGGTGCTAATAAAGATGCAACTAACACGTAACCACCAGTCCAACCTACAAGTAGAGCCATATAACCGTAACCTTTAAAGTAAATACCTCCAGCCATTGCAACGAATGAAGCACCAGACATCCAGTCTGCTGCCGTGGCCATACCGTTGAATACTGTTGGTACTTGTCTTCCAGCTACGTAGTACGCATCTGCTTGGGCTGTTCGTGACAGGTAGCCGATCAATGCATAGATGAACACGGTAAATGCTACAAAAGCAATACCGATTGCTTTTGCAGTCATACCCATCTGTTCGGCAATTGCCATAATAATTATGAAACCTATAAACCCTCCGGTATAGATTCCATAAATTTTAGGCAAGTTGTCTATAAAATTACCCTGTTTCATTATTCATCCTCTCTTTCGCTGAAGCCAAATTCCTCATCGATTTTTTCTTGTCTATTCGCAAACCAGAAAATTAGAATTACGAATGCGCCAAGAGATCCCTGACATGTAAACCAATATGTCCACGGATAACCGAAAGGTCCTGTAACTTCGTTCATTTCAGCTCCAAAAAGGAAGATGCCAATTGAGAACACAAACCAGATTGCTAACGTAATCATTAGCAAACCCCTGGATTTCTCCCAATGTTTTTGTTGATTTGACATTTTTACCTCTCTATTTAGTTATAACTGGCAAAACCATAACCATTATGAGGCTTTTGAAAAGACCTAAATTTAACCATAATAGGTACTTATTTACTGACTTTTTTAAGGTATAAATGCCACATACGGGCAAATCATGGGAAAATATAAGCTAACTTGGAAAGATCTAACAGCTACGGATTTCAAAACATACTTATTTGCTATGTTTAAGGCATTTATTCCTAAAAAAAAAATCAAAAATTTAGATGAACTTGAAGTCTTCATTCAAACAAAATCTGCATGGGTTACACAAGTAACTTTATATAATTATTTAAAAACTCGAATGGGAACAAGATATGTTCTCCATTTTGATAATGATGAATTTATGGGATCCGTTAATCTTGCT
>CACMYE010000011.1 GCA_902617825.1 uncultured Pelagibacteraceae bacterium
ACAATGAAAGCTTTGCTTTATATTTTAAAACACGTGAAAAGGCTATTTTGGCGAAGGGAGAAGATAGTAATTATATAAATGATTATCCTAAAGATCTTTATATCTATAATTATAAAACTAAAAGTTCTTTACCTTTGATATCTCACGAATGGTTTCCAAAAAAAGCTAAATATTTTTTACAAGAATATGATTTTCCAGTTTTTCCAGATGATTTTGCTTATTATTTATTAAAAGATAACAAAACACTCGTAATGATTAGCGCTGTTAAAAGTTTAAGAGCAAACTTTAAATTTGATATTATAGAAAAGAAATTGGAAATTTATCCAGTTAATGGAAAATTTGAATTTATTATTTCTTCAATTGCAAAAGGCTGTGATCATTATGATTTTAAGGATAATTATAAATGCAGTTTTTACAAACCTTTAATCTCAAGCACTTTAATTAATTAATTTGTGTAAAAGCTTCTGCAAACTTTTCTGCTTCAAAAATCTGTAGATCATCTTCTTTTTCCCCTAAACCAAGAGCAATAATTGGTAGCTTATATTTTTTAGCAACTGCTAGAAGAATGCCACCTTTGGCTGTTCCATCTAATTTTGTCATTATTAGCCCTGTAATGGGAATAACTTTATTAAATTCTTCAACTTGGTTGATTACATTTTGTCCTGAAGTAGCATCTAAAACTAAAATTACATCGTGAGGAGCATTTGAGTCTATTTTTTTTGTTACGTTTGCAATTTTTTTATATTCCTCCATTAAATTTTTTTTGTTTTGTAATCTTCCAGCAGTATCTATCAAAACTTGATCAAATTGATTATTTAATGCTTCCTCTATTGCTTTATATGCTACTGATGCTGGATCAGATCCTTGTGATGATTTAGTAATTGAAACATCTACTTTTTTTGACCAGTTTTCTAATTGTTCAATAGCTGCTGCTCTAAATGTATCTGATGCAGCAAGCATTACTTTGTTTCCATTACATTTAAATATTTTACTAATTTTTCCTATTGTGGTTGTTTTACCAACACCATTAACACCAGAAATAAGTATTGCATTAAGCTTTTCTTTTTTTTTAAAAAATTCAAAATTTTCTAAAGGTTTCATTAATTCAATTATATAATTTTTTAAAATAATATTTATCTCGTCCGCTGTAGCTTTGTTTGGATCAATTTTACTTTGTGAAACAATTTCTCTAATCTCTGATGCAGCAGCAATACCAACATCTGATTGAATCAAATAATCTTCAATCTTATCCAATGTTTTGTCATCTATTTCTTTTTTTATGACAATATTTTTTAAACCTGAGCTAAATGCTGACGCACTTTTCTTAAAACCAGATTTAAATTTATCAAAAATTCCCATTAAATTTTTATATTAATTTTTTTAATATCAGAAACGGGTCCTTTCATGTGGATACTATTATTTTCATCAATAAATATTGATAACTTACCAGTAGAAAACTCTATATCCATCTTGTTACCTGATAGTCCATTTCTCATTGCAGCAAAAGCAGTAGCACAAGCTGCTGTACCACAAGCCTTAGTAAGACCTGCTCCTCTTTCCCAAACTTTAACTCTAATTAATTCCTTATTAACAACTGTTGCTAAAGTGACATTACATTTTTCTGGAAACAACGGATGATGTTCAATTTGTGGTCCAATTTTTTTTATTTCAAAATTTTCATTATTATCAACAAAAAAAATGACATGTGGGTTTCCAACATTTACTGCTGTACCACCAGTATGATAATTATTATTTAGATCAGTTATTTTTATATTAAGGTTATTGGTATCCAATTTTTCAGAAAGTGGAATTTCATTCCACTCTGTTCTACCTCTCCCAATCTCTGTAGAGACTAATTTTTCTCCCAATATCTCAGATTTCAAATCACCAGATTGTGTAGTTAAAGTAACTAATGATTTATTGTTTTCTTTGGATAACAATTCTGCAACACATCTTGTTCCATTTCCACACGCTCCAGAAGTTCCTCCATCAGAATTGTAAAATTCTAGAGATGCATCAGAACTATCATTTTTAGTTATTAATATTAACTGATCACAACCTATAAATTCTCTATCGCAAATTTTAATAATTTGCTCTTTGCTTAAATTAGTAATTTTTTGCCTATTATCTATGATGACAAAATCATTACCTAAACCATCCATTTTAAACGCTTTGATATCCATATATAGATATTTAACTTATTTATTGACTTTTTGAACCTCTATTATAGGTTGTTTCCGTTTCCGCAAAAACATTAACTTTGCGGTGTCTTTGGAAACAAAGAGATCGACACTAGTCAGCGAGGCTTCGCCCACTAGTGCGATTACTGCTGTGTAAAAATATGTTTGAAAACTTAACAAATAAATTTGAAGAAATTTTTTCTTCTTTAAAAAAATCACCATCACTTGATGAAGTTCAAGTTGACGAGGGTTTAAGAGGAATTAGGCAAGCTCTTTTAGAAGCTGATGTATCTTTAGAGGTTGCTAAAGATTTTATTGAAAAAGTTAAGCCAAAAGCTCTAGGAAAAGAAATTATTAGATCAACCTCTCCAGGAGAAATGGTTGTTAAAATTGTTTATGATGAACTTGTTAATTTGTTAGGAGAGGCTAATAGTGAAATAAATCTTAATGCAGTACCTCCAGTCCCTATGATGTTGGTAGGGCTTCAGGGTTCAGGTAAAACGACAACAACGGCAAAACTCGCTAAGTACTTAGAGAATAACAAAAAGAAAAAAGTAATGATGGTGAGTTTAGATATTTATAGACCAGCAGCTCAAGAGCAACTTAGATCTTTAGGGGAACAAAATAATATTTTAACCTTACCAATTGTTGAAGGGCAGCAACCAGCAGATATTTGTAGAAGAGCAATTGGTGCTGCTAATTTGAATGGTGCTGAAATAATTCTTTTTGATACCGCTGGAAGAACTCAAATTGACTTACAGATGATGAGCGAGATTAAACAAATTGAAGGTGTAATTAATCCAACAGAAACATTTCTTGTTGCAGATTCTCTAACAGGTCAAGTTGCAGCATCAGTTGCAAAGGAGTTTAAAAACACAGTTAATCTATCAGGAATTATTTTAACTAGAGCCGATGGTGATGCTAGAGGTGGTGCTGCGGTCAGTATGAAATATGTTTCAAATGTCCCTATCAAGTTTTTAGGAATAGGGGAAAAAATTGATAATCTTGAAGTTTTTCATCCCGACAGAATAGCTAACAGAATTCTTGGAATGGGAGATATAGTATCTCTTGTTGAAAAAGCTGCTCAAGATCTTGGTGAAGAAAATATAAAAAAAGCTGAGGAAAATTTAAAAAAAGGTCAGTTTTCAATGCAAGATTATTTAGCTCAATTAAGACAAATGAAAAAAATGGGAGGCATTGAAGGTATAATGTCATTTATGCCAGGAGTTTCAAAAATTAAATCTCAAATGGACTCAGCTGGAATTGATGAAAGTATTATTACTACAAATGAAGCTATTATTTTATCTATGACTAAAAAGGAGAGAGAGAACCCAAAAATAATCGATGGTTCTAGAAAAAAAAGAATTGCTAATGGTTCTGGCACCAATCCAGCCACTATCAATAAATTGTTAAAACAATTTAAAATGATGTCTGAAATGATGAAAAAGATGTCTAAAGGAAATATGAAGGGTATGTCTGATAAAGGAATACCACCAGAGCTATTCAACCAATTAAAATAATATAAGGAGAAGATATGTTAAAACTAAGATTATCAAGGGGAGGAACAAAAAAACGTCCAGTATATAAAGTCGTTGTAGCTGATAGTCGTTTTGCGAGAGATGGAAGATTTATTGAGAAAATAGGATTTTTTAATCCTCTTTTACCCAAAGATAAAAAAGAAAGAGTAGGTCTTGAGGCTGAAAGAATTAAATATTGGCTTGGCCAAGGAGCTAAACCAACAACAAGAGTTGCAAGGATATTGGGAGAAAATGAGTTAATGCCAATGCCTGTAAATGGTAATAACCCTAATAAAGCTATTCCGAAAAAAGAAAGAAATAAAAAAGAGGAAGATAAAACTGAAGCTCCTAAAGCAGACGCAGCACCAGCAGCAGAAGCTCCAAAGGAAGAAAAAAAATAGTTTAAAAATTATTTATGTGGCAAGCTCAAGTGTTTACACTTTATCCAGAAGTTTTTCCTGGTCCTTTATCTAAAGGATTATACGGAAAAGCTATGTCTAAAAAGTTATGGAATTTAAAAGTTGTTAACATAAGAGATGCAGCTGAAGATAAACATAAAACTGTAGATGATACACCTTATGGAGGTGGATCAGGAATGTTGCTAAAGGCAGATATCCTTGCTAAATCATTAGATCAAAACAGAATTGAAGGTGAAAAAATTTTATATTTATCTCCAAAAGGAAAAAAATTTGATCAAAGCTATGCAAAAAAATTAGCAACTGCAAAATCTTTATCACTTATTTGTGGTCATTTTGAAGGAGTTGATGAGAGAGTATTATCTACAAGAAACATAGAAGAAGTCAGTATAGGAGACTATATTTTGTCTGGAGGCGAAACAGCTGCATATGTTGTTATTGATAGTGTACTCAGGCTATTACCAAGGGTATTAGGAAACGATAATTCCAAGATTGAAGAAACTTTTGAAAATGGTCTATTAGAATATCCGCAATATACAAAACCTCAAATTTGGGAGGAAAAATCAGTACCAGATGTACTATTATCAGGTGATCATAGTAAAATTAAAGACTGGCGTTTGTCTCAATCTGAGGCTATAACACGCGTCCGAAGACCAGATTTATGGGAAAAATATAAGAAAGACTAATTTGATTATTGCTAACATGAAAACTATTGAAGAAATAAACCAACATAATGTAAAGAAAATTCTTTCTGAGAAAAAAATTCCAAATTTTTATCCAGGTGATGTCGTCAAGGTTGGTGTAAGAATTACTGAAGGTAAAAAAGATAGAATTCAATATTTTGAAGGTGTCTGTATTGCTAAAAAAAGTAGAGACTTAAACTCCTCTTTTACAGTAAGAAAGATTTCTTTTGGAGAAGGAGTTGAAAGAACTTTTCCCTTATATGGAACATTAATAGATTCAATTAAAATTATAAGATCAGGTAAAGTTAGAAGAGCAAAACTATATTATTTAAGAGATAGAACTGGTAAATCAGCAAGAATAGCCGAAAAAATAAGAAAAAAAATTGGTATTGATGTTGATGTTAAGTCAGAAACAGTAACAGAAGAAAACGTTGCTCCCACAGTAGAGGCACCAAAAGAGGAGGCCCCTAAAATAGAAGCAGTACAAGACGATACTGCTAAAGCTGAGGAGGCACCAAAAGAAGAGGCTTCTAAAGAAGATCAAAAACTAGAAAGCCCTTCAGAAAAAAAATAATTTTTTTTTCAATGTCCACAACTCTTTACGATAAAATATGGAATGATCACTTAGTTGATCAACAAGATGACGGAACAGCCCTTCTTTTTGTTGATAGACATTTAGTTCATGAAGTGACAAGCCCACAAGCATTTGAAGGATTAAGAAATTCAAATAGGAAAGTAAGACATCCCGATTTAACATTAGCAGTTGCAGATCATAATGTTCCAACTACGGATAGGACTAAAGGAATAGCTGATCAAGAATCTAAAATACAAGTAGATACTCTAGATGCAAATTGTAAAGAATTTGGTGTGCAACTTTTTGGAATGGATGACAGAAGACAAGGTATTGTACACATCATAGGTCCAGAACAGGGATTTACTCAACCAGGCACTGTTATTGTATGCGGAGATAGTCATACAGCAACGCATGGAGCTTTTGGAGCTCTAGCATTTGGAATTGGAACATCAGAAGTTGAACACGTTTTAGCAACACAAACACTAGTTCAGAAGAAAGCAAAAAATTTTAGAATAAATGTTAATGGCAAACTTCCGTTAGGTGTCACTTCAAAAGATGTAATTCTTCAGATAATTGGAAAAATTGGTACAGCTGGCGGAACAGGTTGTGTAATTGAATATGCAGGAGATTTAATAAGATCATTGAGCGTTGAGCAAAGAATGACGATCTGCAATATGACAATTGAAGGTGGAGCAAGAGCAGGATTGATTGCACCAGATGAAAAAATATTTAAGTATTTAAAAGGCAAACCTATGTCACCTAAGGGTGAAAATTGGGAAAAAGCTTTGAATTATTGGAATACTCTAAAGACTGACAAAGAGGCAAATTTTGATAAGGAAATAAATTTAAATGCAGCAGAAATTTTGCCAATGATAACATGGGGAACTTCTCCACAAGATGTTATTAGAATTGATGGAAAAGTTCCTAATCCACAAAGCGAGACAGATGAGGACAGAAAGAATTCAATTGAGAGATCACTGAAATATATGGGACTAAAACCTGATATGTTAGCAACAGATATAAAGGTTGATAAAGTATTTATTGGAAGCTGTACAAACGGAAGAATTGAGGATTTAAGAGAGGCAGCTAAAATTTTAAAAGATAAAAAAATATCATCTCATGTCAATGCAATGGTAGTTCCAGGGTCTGGATTAGTTAAAGAACAAGCTGAACAAGAGGGATTAGATAAGATTTTTATCAGTTCAGGATTTGAGTGGAGGGAGCCAGGTTGTTCTATGTGTTTAGCCATGAATGCTGATAAGCTTAAGCCAGAGGAAAGATGTGCCTCTACTTCAAATAGAAATTTTGAAGGTAGACAAGGTAGAGGTGGCAGAACTCATTTAGTTAGCCCAGGAATGGCAGCTGCAGCGGCAATTTCAGGAAACCTTGACGATGTTAGAAAGTATCAAAATTAAATGCAAAAGTTTAATACATTAAAAAGTATTCCCGCATATCTTCCAATAGTTAATATTGATACGGACATGATTATACCTAAGCAATTTTTAAAAACAATTAAAAGAACTGGACTTGGAAAAAATCTATTTTTTGAAATGAGATATGATGATCAAGGAAATGAAATTGATAATTTTGTACTTAACAATGATCCATTCAATAAGTCAAAAATTTTAATTGCAGGTAAAAACTTTGGATGTGGATCGTCAAGAGAACATGCTCCTTGGGCGCTACTAGATTTTGGAATTACTTGTGTGATTAGTTCAAGTTACGCAGATATTTTTTATAGCAATTGTTTTAAAAACGGTATTTTACCAATTATTCTTGAAGAGGAAAAAATAAAAGAGCTTTCAGAATATGCAACTAGAAAAGAAGAAATTTCAGTTGATTTAAATGAACAAGTAATTATTTACGGTAATAGAGAAATTAAGTTTGAAATAGATCCATTTAAAAAAAAGTGTTTACTTGAAGGTCTTGATGATATTGCTTTATCTTTAAAAAAATCAGACAAAATTAAAACATTTGAAAATAAATTAAAAAATCAAAAACCTTGGATTTTTAATGATTAAGGTAAAAAAAAGAAAAATTCTTTTATTACCTGGTGACGGCATCGGACCAGAAGTAATAGGTGAAGTTAGAAAAATTATTAAATGGTTTAATGATAAAAAATCTCTAGATTTTGAAATTGATGAAGATCTTGCTGGTGGTTGCTCTTACGACAAACATGGAACCCCAATTACCGATGAAGTATTTTATAAAGCTTTAGAGAGTGAAGTTGTTATGTTAGGTGCAGTAGGAGGACCAAAATGGGACGAAGTAGAATTTTCGAAAAAACCAGAACGAGCATTATTAAAACTCAGAAAAGAACTAAAACTATTTGCTAATTTACGACCAGCAATATGTTTTGAACAATTGGTAAGTGCCTCAACATTAAAACCAGAAGTAGTGTCAGGTTTAGATATAATGATTGTGAGGGAGCTTACAGGTGGAATATATTTTGGTGAACCAAGAGGAATTAAACCAATTGAAAATGGAGAAAGAAAAGGAATTAATACTCACACATATACTACTAGTGAAATAGCTAGAGTTGCACGTATTGCATTCGATCTTGCAAGAAAAAGATCAAATAAAGTAACTTCTTGTGAAAAATCAAATGTAATGGAAGCAGGACAATTATGGAAGGAAGAAGTCCAAGAGCTTCATGATAAAGAATTTAAAGATGTTGAATTAAGTCATATGCTTGCTGACAATTGTGCAATGCAGCTATTAAGAAATCCAAAGCAATTTGACGTAATTGTAACTGATAATTTATTTGGTGATATGCTTTCAGATCAAGCTTCAATGCTAACAGGTTCTTTAGGCCTTTTACCTTCAGCATCCTTAGGTGCAAAAAATAAAGATGGAGAAATGAGAGCAATGTACGAACCTATTCATGGATCGGCACCAGATATTGCAGGCAAAGGAATAGCAAATCCTATTGCTTCAATTCTAAGTTTTGCAATGGCTCTTAGGTACTCTTTAGACCTAGATAATGAAGCAGATAGTCTGGAAAAAGCTGTTCAAGAAGTATTAAATGATGGCTTAAGAACTAAGGATACACTATCTGAGGGAATGAAAGAGGCATCAACGTCCCAGATGGGTGATGCGATAATTTCAAAATTGCAATAAATCTATAATTATTCTAAGGTTCCAAAATGCCAAATTATACAGCACCACTTGATGATATGTTGTTTCTCTTTGAAAAATTAAGAGATAATAAAAACTATAATGAATTAGAAAAATACAACGAAGTTAATTCTGATTTGGTGAAAGATATTTTAGGAGAAGCCGCAAAAATTAGCGAAAATTTAATATTGCCACTAGCTTTATCTGGGGATGAAAATCCAGCTCAATTAGAAAATGGTGTTGTCAGAACTCCTCCAGGATACAAAGAAGCATATAGTAAATATATAGAAGATGGCTGGATATCTTTATCTTGTGATCCAAAATATGGTGGCCAAGGAATGCCAAAAACTGTAAGTGCATTTTTTGACGAAATGTTATCTTCAGCCTCACTTTCTTTTAAACTCTATAGTGAATTGACTATTGGTGCCTACAATTGTCTTTTGAGACACGCACCTGAGGAGATGAAAGATAAATATCTTCCTAAAATGGTTGAAGGAAAATGGAGTGGTACGATGTGTTTGACAGAGCCGGTATGTGGAACAGATTTAGGAATGCTAAAAACAAAGGCTGTTGAACAAAAAGATGGAACTTTTAAAATTAGTGGCCAAAAAATATTTATTACATCTGGTGATCACGATCTTACAGAAAATATTATTCATCTAGTTATAGCTAGGGCATCAGACTCTCCACCTGGAACTAAAGGTATTAGCTTATTTCTTGTGCCCAAGTATATTGTTAATGACGATGGATCAATTGGCCCAAGAAATGGAGTTTCTACTGGTTCAGTAGAGCACAAGATGGGAATTAAAGGCTCTGCCACCTGTGTATTAAATTTTGATGAAGCGGTTGGTTACATGATTGGTCCAAAAAATAAAGGCTTAAATCAAATGTTTACAATGATGAATTTAGAGAGAATCGTAGTTGGAATACAAGGACTAGGAATATCAGAAATTGCTTACCAAAACTCACTTTCCTATGCAAAAGAGAGAAAACAAGGTAAGACAAATAATTCTAAATCTACAAACGGTGCAGATTTTATAATAGAACATGCTGATATAAGGAAATCTTTGCTCAACATGAAGTCAATTATTGAAGGAGAGAGAGCCTTGTGTTTCTGGTTATCACAGCAAACGGAAGTAAGTCTTTATCATTCTGATGAAAATATAAAACAAGAAGCCTCAGACTATGTTTCATTGATGACACCAGTTGTAAAATCGCTGTTTACCGATTTAGCCATGGAAATAACTAGCGATGCAATGCAGATACATGGTGGTTATGGATTTACAAAAGATCAAGGTATAGAGCAGTTGTATCGTGATAACAGAATAACCCCAATTTATGAGGGTACAAACTCAGTACAGGCTGCTGACTTAGTATTTAGAAAATTAATTAATAAAAATGGAGATATAATTACTAAATTTTTAAAAATGATCAAATCTGAATGCGAAAGTAAAAATGAAAATGTGAAAACTTTTTCGAAAGAAATTAATTATTACATAGATATTTTGTCAAAATTTACTGATTGGATAAAGGAAAAACATACAAATGACAAAGATGATGTTAGTGCAGCTGCAAACGATTATTTAAAAACTCTTGGCTTTGTATCTTTGGCTTACTCATGGATTAAAGTTCTTGAGGTAAGTTATAAAGAGCATGAAACTAATAAAAAATTTTATGATGACAAAATAAATACTGCAAAATTTTTTTTCCAAAAGATTTTGCCCAGAGCAGAGTTTCATTATAAATCTGCAATATCTGGAAGTTCAAATATAATGAACTTTAAATTTAATTAGTTTCATGAATCATTACGATAAAAATTTAGATAAAAATGAGGCTAACCATGTTCCTTTAACTCCTTTAACATTTTTAAAAAGAGCAACAGAAATTTATCCAAACTATGAAGCGATAGTATACGAAGATAGAAATTATACTTGGAGTGAAGTTTACAAAAGAGCGGTAAAATTTGCTAGTGCATTGACTAAAATTGGTATTAAAAAGGGTGATACTGTTTCATTCTTAGCTTTTAATACACCTGAAATATTTGAAGCACACTACTCCGTTCCAATGACAGGAGCAGTCTTAAATACAATTAATATTAGACTAGATGCAAATACTATTGCATATATTTTAAATCATAGTGATGCAAAAGTTTTAGTCGTTGATAGACAGCTACATATAGAAGTTAAAAAAGCTCTAAAAACTTTAGATAAAAAAATTACAATTATAGATATAAATGATAAATATGCCGACCAATCAAAGTGTGAAAAAATCGGTGAGCATGAATATGAAAATTTTTTAAATGCTGGTGATGAAAATTATGACTGGCAAATGCCAGACGATGAATGGCAGTCTATTTCTTTAAGTTATACTTCAGGCACAACTGGAAATCCAAAAGGTGTAGTTTATCATCATAGAGGCGCTTATTTGATGTCTACAGGAAGTTCTGTTGCATGGAATATGCCTAACCGATTAAATTTTTTAACAGTTGTACCAATGTTTCATTGTAATGGTTGGTGTTACCCATGGACAATCCCGATGTTGAATGGAAGGACTATTTGTCTAAGAAATATAGATATTAAAAAAATATTTGAACTAATTGATAAATATGATGTAACGCATTTTGGTGGAGCACCTATTGTTTTAAACATGATTACTGGTGCTCCAGAAGCAGATAGAAAAAAATTAAAGAATAAAGTTTATGTTTTAACTGCTGGAGCGCCTCCCCCTAGTATAATCTTTAAAAAAATGAAAGCTCTGGGTTTCGAGGTAATGCATGTTTATGGACTTACAGAAACATATGGACATGTCACCCAATGTGCTTGGAATGATGAGTGGAATGACTTTGATGAGGATAAACAAAATGAAATTAAAGCAAGGCAGGGTGTAAGATACCCAAATACAGAAGGTGTAACAATATTAGATCCTGAAACCATGAAAGAAGTTCCAAAGGATGGTAAAACTATTGGTGAAATAATGATTAGAGGTAATGTAGTAATGAAGGGATACTTTAAAGATAAAGATGCTACAGATAAGGCTATGAAGGGTGGCTGGTTTCACACTGGTGATTTAGCTGTGATGCATCCTGATGGATATGTAAAAATACAAGATAGATCTAAAGATATAATTATTTCTGGAGGAGAAAATATTTCTTCGATTGAAATTGAAAATACTCTTTCTAAACATCCGTCAGTTTCTATTGCAGCTGTAGTTGCAAAACCTGACGAAAAATGGGGCGAAGTTCCATGTGCTTTTATCGAAATGGTAAAAGATAAACCAGCAAGTGAAAAAGAATTAATTGATTTTTGTAAAGAAACTTTAGCGGGATTTAAAGTACCAAAAAAAGTAATTTTCTGTGAGTTACCAAAAACCTCTACAGGAAAAATTCAAAAGTTTGAACTAAGAAAACAATTCTAGGTAATTATTTGATTTTCCAGTTAGAAAATAAAAATGTCCATGCATCAGATGCAGGTCAAGGAATTGATCCAAAAAAACAAACAATTGTATTTTTGCATGGGAGCGGGATGTCACATATTATTTGGTCTTTAACGGAGCAATTTTTTTCAAATCAAAATTTTAACGTTTTATCATTAGATTTACCTGGACATGGAAATTCCGATGGTCCTTGTATCAATACTATAGAAAAAATTACAGATTGGTTAGAAAAAGCATTTAATCAATTAAATTTAAACGATTTAGTTTTAATTGGACACTCTCAGGGATGTTTAGAAATTTTAGAATTTGCTCATAAATACCCAACTAGAATAAAAAAATTAATTTTTGTTGGTGGTTCTTATAAAATGCCAGTTCATTCAGATTTAATTGAATTAGCAAAAAATGGTGACTCAGATGCTGTTAAATTGATGATGAAGTGGGGGTATGAAGGTTCAAAAAAATTTATCGGTGGCAATCCAATTAAAAGGATCATTCAATCACCAAGAGATATCAGTGAAATATTGGCTGTTGATCTTGTTGCATGTAACAATTACTCAAATGGTAAAGAGGCTGCCGCATCAATAAATTGTCCAAGCATGTTTATATTTGGTGCGCTTGATAAGATGGTTAACGTAGAAGTAGGAAAAAAATTTTCAAATCTCGTAAAAAATTCATCTACCCACATCTTCGAAGGTTGTGGTCATATGATTATGATTGAAAAAGCATTTGAAATGAGAGAAAAGGTCCTAGAATTTATAAAAAAATGAAAAACTTTTCTATTGCAAAATCAAGAAGATTACGAAGTACACCTTATACTGACAGAATAGAAGCTCATGGTGTGAGCAGTTACACAGTTTATAATCATATGTTACTTCCAGCATCATTTAAATCTTTAGAGAGTGACTATCATCATTTAAAAAAATATGTTCAAGTTTGGGATGTTGCTGCAGAGAGACAAGTTGAGATCTCTGGAAAAGATTCATCTAAATTAGTTCAATTAATGACTTGTAGAGATTTATCCAAATCAAAAGTTGGAAAATGTTATTATGCTCCATTAATTGATAACGATGGACTTTTAGTTAATGATCCAATTATTAACAAACTTGGAGAGGACAAATGGTGGTTGTCTATAGCTGATGCGGATGTAATATTTTTTGCAAAAGGACTTGCAGCTGGAAATAAATTTGAAGTTGAAATTAATGAGCCAAATGTAAATATTTTAGCTGTTCAGGGACCTTTGGCTGACGATTTAATGTCAAAATTATTTGGTGAAGAGATTAGAAAATTAAAATTTTTTAATTTTGATTATTTTGAATTAAAAGGTCACAAATATTTTATCGCAAGATCAGGATGGTCCAAACAAGGTGGATTTGAAGTTTATGTTGATAACGACATTGCAGGTCAGAATTTATATGATTATTTATTTGAGGAGGGAAAAGAATTTAATGTTAAGCCAGGTTGCCCAAATTTAATTGAGAGAATTGAAGGTGCACTATTGTCATATGGAAACGACTTTGACAACAGAGACAATCCGTTTGAAGCAAATTTTGATAAATTTATTCACCTAGACAGCGATGTTGATTTTTTAGGTAAAGAAAAACTTAAGAAAATACAAGAAAAAGGAATAACTAGAAAACTTATGGGTGTAAAAATTGAACACAATAAAATTGATATGTATTGTGAAAAAACTTTATTTGCTGATAATAATGAAGTAGTTGGATATGTTAGATCAGCCACATTTTCTCCCACATTTAATAAAGTTATTGGAATTGCAATGATTAATAAACCCTACTGGAATGCAAAAAATCAGTTTAATATAGAAATTAATGAAAAAATATATGTGGGTTCTGTTTGTGATTTACCCCTCGTCTAAAATTAAAAGTCATTTGGTTTTATGAATATAGCAATTGTAGGTGCAACAGGAAATGTTGGTAGAAAAATAATAGAAATTCTAGAGAAGAAACAAATAAATATTGAAAATCTTTTTTTATTAGCTTCAAAAAATAGTGAAGGAAGAAAAATTAACTACAACAGAAAAGAACACACAGTAACTAATCTTGAAAAATTTGATTTCTCCTCTGTTAAAATTGCTTTTTTTGCAGCAGGAAGCGAAGTAGCTGAAAAATGGGCCCATGTTGCTGCTGAAAAAACTATTGTTATAGATAATTCAAAATATTTTAGAAAAGACCCTGATATTCCATTAATTGTTCCTGAAGTTAATTCAAAAAAATTATCTGATGTAAAAAATAAAAATATTATTGCTAATGCTAATTGTTCAGTGATTCCAGTTGTTGTGGCTTTAAAACCTTTGCACGATTTGTACAATATAAATCGTATAGTCGCATCTACATATCAGTCAGTATCTGGAGCAGGTAAATCAGCTATGGATGAATTATTATCTCAAACAGAGGATTATTTTCAAAATAAAGAAATAGACTCAAAAAATTTTACTAAGCAAATAGCTTTTAATGCAATCCCTCATATTGATAGTTTTTTAGAAAATGGTTACACAAAAGAGGAACAAAAAACTACTGACGAAATTAAAAAAATTTTAGATAAAAAAATTAAAGTAACTTCTACTTGTGTTAGGATACCTGTTCTTGTTTCTCACTGTATTAGTGCAAATGTAGAATTTAATAAAAAATGTGATTTGGATGAAATAAGAAAAGTTCTATCTACCTCCCCTGGGTGCAAGGTAATTGATGAACATCAGGATGGGGGTTACATAACACCAGTAGAGGCTGAGGATAAATTTGAAACTTTTATATCAAGAATAAGATTGGATGAGTCTCGTGAAAATACAATAAATTTGTGGATCGTATCAGATAATTTAGTTAAAGGAGCGGCATTGAACGCAGTACAAATTGCTGAAAGTTTGATTACAAATGATTTTTATGGAAGATAAAAAACCACTTTCACCACATATACAAATTTACAGATGGCATATCTCTTCATTGGTATCTATTTCTCATAGAATAACTGGTATAATTAATATTATAGCTATTACATTTATTTGTGTTTGGTCTGGCTGGTTAATTCTAGGTGAAGCAAATTACACTTTAATAAATTTTTTTCTTAACTCAATTTTTGGCAAATTTGTTGTTTTAGGTATCGTTTGGTCATTTAGTTTCCAAGTTTTGAGCGAAATAAGGCATCTAATAATGGATATGGGATATGGTTTTGAATTACAAACAACTCGTGCAACGGGCTTACTTGTTATATTTGGTTCATTCCTGCTTACGGTAGCTATTTATTTAATTGGTAGAAATTTTTTTTAATATGAATTTAGCAACAAAAAAGTGGATTTTTACAAAAGCTTCATCAGTAATTTTATTACCCCTTATGCTATGGTTTATTTTAAGTTTTGTATCTATTTACGATCAAGGCTATTCAGAAATTTTAAATTTTTTTATCATCCCAATAAATAAATTTCTCTATAGTTTATTTATTATATTTGCATTTTTTTTCTCATCATTAACTATTAGTGAGGTTTTTGAGGACTATATTGCTAACGAAAAAATCAAAAATGTCGCAAACAGACTAATGTATATTTCTGCTATAGGTATTTCATTTTTAACAATAATTATTATATTTAATCTAGAATAATGAGTTCATACAATATTATAAATCATGAATATGACGTTGTAGTCTTAGGTGCTGGTGGATCAGGACTGAGAGCTGCCGTTGGTTTGAGTGAAGCAGGATTAAAAACCGCATGTATCTCAAAAGTATTTCCAACCAGAAGTCACACCTCTGCAGCCCAAGGTGGAATTTCTGCTGCGCTTGGAAACATGGGTGAAGATGACTGGAGATGGCATATGTATGACACTGTTAAGGGAGCTGACTGGTTAGGAGATCAAGATAGCATTGAGTATTTGTGTAAAGAAGCGCCAAAAGCAGTCTTAGAATTAGAAAAATATGGAGTTCCATTTAGTCGAACAGATGAGGGAAAAATTTATCAAAGACCATTTGGAGGTATGACAAAAAATTATGGAAATGGTATAGTCCAAAGAACGTGTGCAGCTGCTGATAGAACAGGACACGCTATACTACACACTCTTTATGGGCAAGCTTTGAAACATAATACAGAATTTTTTATAGAATATTTTGCATTAGATTTATTAATGAAAGATGGGGAGTGTAAAGGATTAATAGCTTGGAATTTGAATGACGGAACAATTCATCGATTTAGAGCTCACTCGGTGATTATAGCAACTGGTGGATATGGAAAAGTTTATTATTCAGCAACTTCTGCGCATACTTGTACAGGTGATGGAAATGCAATGGTATTGAGAGCAGGATTGCCTTTACAAGATATGGAGTTTGTTCAATTTCACCCAACAGGCATTTACGGGCACGGAACATTAATCTCTGAAGGTGTCAGAGGAGAGGGTGGATATCTAGTAAACTCCAAAGGTGAAAGATTTATGGAAAGATACGCTCCAAATGCTAAAGATTTAGCATCAAGAGATGTTGTGAGTAGATCAATGTCGATAGAAATTAATGAAGGAAGAGGTGTAGGAAAAGATCAGGATCATGTTCATTTACATTTAAGTCATTTAGATAAAAGTGTAATTGAAAATAGACTTCCAGGTATCACTGAAGCAGCAAGGTTATTTGCAAATGTTGATGTAACAAAGGAGCCAATCCCAGTTGTTCCTACTGTTCATTATAATATGGGTGGAATTCCAACTAATTATAAAGCTGAAGTTTTAACAGTAAATGGATCAGAGAAGACAGTACCAGGCTTGATGGCAATTGGAGAAGCAGCATGTGTATCAGTTCATGGAGCTAATAGACTTGGGTCAAATTCATTAATTGATTTAGTTGTGTTTGGAAGAGCTGCAGCAAAAAGAGCTGCTGAATTAGTTAAACCAGGAGCACCTCATGAAGAAATCCCAGAGACAGAAACTCAGAAGTGTTTAGATAGATTTGATAAATTAAGAAATGCACAAGGTGACAACAGTACTGCAGAATTAAGACTAGCAATGCAAAAAACAATGCAATCAAAATGCGCAGTGTTTAGAACAGAAAAAAATTTAGAGGAAGGTGTTAACGAAATTAGAAAAACTTATGATGGCATGGACTCAATCTCAGTTAAGGACAGATCTTTAGTTTTTAATACAGATTTAGTAGAAACCTTAGAGTTTGATAATTTAATTAGACAAGCAGTAACCACAGTAGACTCTGCATATCATAGAAAAGAGAGTAGAGGAGCTCATGCAAGAGAGGATTATCCTAACAGAGATGATGAAAAATTTATGCAGCACACACTTGCTTGGTGTGATGGAAAAGATACTAAAATTACATATAGACCTGTTCATAATTCAACATTGACTAATGAAGTCCAATATTTTCCGCCTCAAGAAAGAGTTTATTAATGGCTCAAATAAGTTTACCTAAAAATTCAGAGGTAAATAAAGGGAAATATTTCAAAGATAAGACAGGTTCAAAAAATATTCGTAAAGTTAATGTTTATAGATGGGATCCATCTACAGAAGAAAATCCAAGAATTGATACTTACGAAGTAGATATGGACAATTGTCCTTCAAAAGTTTTAGATATTTTAAATAAAATTAAAAATGAAATAGACCCAACTCTGGCTTACAGAAGGTCTTGCGCTCATGGTGTTTGTGGTTCATGTGCAATGAACATGGGAGGTAAAAATGGTCTTGCTTGTACAAAGCCTCATGCTGAAATAGATGGCGATATAGACATTTATCCTTTGCCTCATTTAAGAGTGAAGAGAGATTTAATAGGTGACTTAGATGGTCTATATAAACAGTACCAGTCTATTGAACCTTGGTTAAAAAATAATTCATCTAAAGATACAACTGAGATTTTTCAATCAAAAGAAGATAGAGCAAAATTAGATGGTGCATATGAATGTATAATGTGCGCATGTTGTTCTACTTCGTGCCCTAGTTATTGGTGGAATGGAGATAAATACTTAGGTCCTGCTGTCCTTTTGCAGGCTTATAGATGGATTGTTGATAGTCGAGATGACGAAAGAAAAGCAAGATTAAAAAAAGTTGCTGATGAACTAAAACTTTATAGATGTCATACTATTCTAAATTGTACCAGTGCTTGTCCTAAGGGGCTAAATCCAGCAAAAGCAATTGCTGAAATCAAGAAAATGTTAGCTACAGCTAATGTTTAAATAGACTAATAAGTATTTTTGTTTTAAAAGATCCTTCTCATGAATTTAATTGAACACTTTGTTGGCGGAAAATTATTTTCAGGTTCTTCTGATATAAAAGGTAAAGTTTTTAATCCAGCTACAGGTGAACAAGAATCTGAGGTTAAGTTAGCGTCGAAATCAGATTTAGATCAAGTAGTTGGAATTGCCAAAAAAGCTTTTGAAACATGGTCTTTAAAACCAGCTCTTCAAAGAGCAAGAGTAATGTTTAAATTTAAAGAATTAATTGAAAAAAATTCTGATGAATTGACAAAACTAATTGTTTCTGAACATGGAAAAGTTTTTGAAGATGCCAGGGGTTCTTTAACAAGAGGACTTGAAGTTGTTGAATTTGCTTGTGGAATACCTCATTTATTAAAAGGTGAATTTTCTGAAAATGTTGGAACAAATGTTGATAGTTGGTCAATGAGACAACCTTTAGGGGTGGTTGCAGGAATTACCCCATTTAATTTTCCTGCCATGGTTCCAATGTGGATGTTTCCAATAGCAATCGCATGTGGGAATACATTTATTTTAAAACCATCTGAAAAGGACCCTTCATGCTCCATTATGTTAGCTCAATTGCTTACAGAAGCAGGTCTTCCAGATGGTGTATTTAATGTAGTGAATGGTGACAAAGAATCTGTAGATGCAATATTGGAGAACTCAGATATTAAAGCAGTAAGTTTTGTAGGCTCAACTCCAATTGCAAAATATATTTATGAAAACTCAGCTAAAAATGAAAAGAGAGTTCAAGCATTAGGTGGTGCTAAAAATCATTTGGTGGTAATGCCAGATTGTGATTTAGATGGAGCAGTTAATGGTTTAATGGGTGCAGCTTATGGTTCTGCAGGTGAAAGATGTATGGCCCAATCAGTTGCGGTTGCTGTTGGAGATATTGGAGATGAGCTTGTTTCAAGATTATCAAAAAAAGCTGAAGCTTTAAAAGTTGGCCCTGGAATGGATAAAGCATCTGAAATGGGTCCTTTGGTAACAAAAGAACACCTAGAAAGAGTTAAAGGATATGTAGATTTAGGTGTTAAAGAGGGTGCTAAACTAGTTGTTGATGGAAGAGATCTTAAACTTCAAGGTTATGAGAATGGATTTTATATTGGCGGTTGTTTATTTGATCATGTCAATAAAGATATGAGGATATACAAAGAGGAAATATTTGGCCCAGTATTATCAGTTGTAAGAGTTAAAACGTTTGATGAGGCTACAAAATTAATTAATGATCATGAATATGGAAATGGAGTAAGTATTTATACTAGAGATGGAGACGCTGGAAGAACATTCGCTAGCAAAATTCAGGTAGGTATGGTTGGTATCAACGTACCCATACCAGTGCCGATGGCCTTTCATAGTTTTGGAGGTTGGAAAAGATCTTTATTTGGAGATAGTGCAATGCACGGTATGGAAGGAATAAAATTTTATACAAAACTTAAAACAGTAACATCTAGGTGGCCTTCTGGTATCCGTTCAAATGCGGAATTTGTAATGCCAACTATGAAATAAAAGGAAAATAATGACAAAAATATCTTTGATTGGAGCAGGCCAAATTGGTGGAACTCTTGCTCACTTAATTGGTACAAAAGAATTAGTAAACGAAGTAGTGTTATTTGATGTAGCGAGCGGTATTGCAAAAGGAAAAGCTTTAGATATAGCCCAATCTTCATCTGTAGATGGTTTTAATGTTAAATTTTCAGGTACTGATAATTACAAAGATATTAAGGACTCAGATGTAATAATTATTACTGCAGGTGTACCTAGAAAACCAGGAATGAGTAGAGATGATTTACTTGGAATAAATTTAAAAATTATTAAACAAGTTGCTGAAGGAGTTAAACAAAACGCCCCAAATGCATTTGTTATATGTATTACTAATCCATTAGACGTGATGGTTATGGCATTTCAAAAATTTTCTAGTTTACCAGCTAATAAAGTTGTGGGCATGGCAGGTATATTGGATAGTTCTAGATTTAAATTATTTTTATCTCTAGAATTAAACGTACCTGTCAAAGAGATTGAGGCGATGGTGATGGGTGGACATGGAGATACAATGGTCCCCATGCCAAGATTTACAAAAGTCTCTGGCCGACCTTTACTTGATTTAGTTAAAGATGGAAAAATATCTAAAGAAAGACTTGAAGAAATAAATCAACGAACAAGAGATGGGGGAGCTGAGATAGTGAAGTTTTTAGAGAAAGGTTCAGCATTCTATGCTCCTGCAGCATCAGGTGTTCAAATGGCTGAAGCATATTTAAATGATCAAAAAAAATTATTACCATGTGCGGTCCAATTAAATGGAGAGTACAGTGTAAATAATGTTTATGCAGGAGTACCTGTTATCATTGGAAAAAGTGGTGTTGAAAAAATTGAGGAAGTCAGTTTAGATGATAATGAGAAAAAAGAGTTTATGCATTCAATAGATGCAGTAAAGGCTCTTTGGGAAGCTGCATCGAAAATAGATCCTGATCTTTCCAAATAAAAATGAATATACACGAGCATCAAGCCAAACAAATCTTAAAAAAATATGGCGCAGTAGTCCCAGAAGGAGTATTTGCTTTAAATGTTGAGGAACTGCTTGAGAAAGTAAAATCACTGAAAACTAAAAAATACGTTCTCAAAGCACAAATACATGCAGGTGGAAGAGGAAAGGCCGGAGGTGTAAAAATTTTAAATACAATTGATGAGCTAGAATTAGCAGCTAAAGAATTGCTTGGAAAAACACTTATTACTCATCAAACAGGCCCAGAAGGAAGAAAAGTTAAAAGATTATATGTTGAAGAGTCCTCAAATATAGAAAAAGAATTTTATTTATCTTGTCTTGTGGATAGAGCTAGTTCAAAAATTGCTTTCATATCAAGTGATCAAGGTGGCATGGATATTGAAGAAGTAGCGAGCAAATCACCAGAAAAAGTTCTAACTACAAAAATTGATATTAATGATGAAATTTCAAATGCTGATTGTGAAAAAATTATAAAAATTTTTAATTTAAATAATGATGCAAAAAACCAAGCTATAAATTTAATTAAATCAATTTATAAAATGTTTATAAGCACTGATGCTGATATGGTTGAGGTCAATCCTTTGATTTTGACCAAAGAAGAGAAAATAGTTTGTTTAGATGCAAAAGTAAATTTTGACTCAAATGCTTTGTTCAGACATCCTGAAATTGTTGAGCTTAGAGACCTTAATGAGGAAGACTCAATAGAAATTGAGGCAAGCAAACATGACCTCGCTTATATAAAATTAGATGGAAGCATAGGTTGTATGGTCAATGGAGCAGGATTAGCAATGGCTACAATGGATATAATAAAATTATATGGAAAGGAGCCTGCCAATTTTTTAGATGTGGGAGGAGGCGCATCAAAAGAAAAAGTTTCCGCAGCTTTAAAAATTATTCTTTCTGATAAGAATGTTAAAGGTATCTTAATTAATATTTTTGGGGGAATTATGAGGTGTGATGTGCTTGCACAGGGGGTAGTAGACGCTGCTAAGGAGATAAACATCAGTGTTCCTTTAGTGGTTAGACTTGCAGGTACAAATTTTAAGCAAGGCAAAGAAATACTCGATAATTCTGGTTTGAAGTTAATATCAGCAGAAAATTTAGATGATGCTGCTAAAAAAATTGTTGAGGCGATAAAATAAATGTCAGTATTAGTAAATAAAAATACAAAAGTTATTTGTCAGGGCTTCACAGGATCTCATGGTACATTCCACTCTGAACAAGCAATAAAGTATGGGACAAATCTTGTAGGTGGAGTAACCCCTAAAAAAGGAGGCCAAAAACATTTAGAAAGACCAGTTTTTAATACAGTATTAGAGGCAAAAAATGCGGTAGGTGCAGACGCTACTATGATCTATGTTCCAGCAAAATTTGCAGCTGCTGCAATTATTGAAGCAATTGATGCATCAATAGATCTTATAGTTTGTATAACAGAAGGCATCCCAGTTCAGGATATGCTTAAAGTAAGACAAAGTTTGGCTAGTTCAAATAGTCGTCTTATAGGGCCAAACTGCCCAGGAATAATTACACCAGATGAATGTAAAATTGGAATAATGCCTGGAAATATTCATAAGAGAGGATCGGTTGGTATCGTTTCTAGATCTGGAACATTAACTTATGAGGCAGTAGCACAAACTACTGAAAATGGACTGGGTCAATCAACTTGTATTGGTATTGGAGGAGATCCAATCAACGGTACAAATTTTATAGATTGTTTAGATTTATTTTTAAATGATGATGAGACAGAGTCGATTTTAATGATTGGAGAAATAGGTGGTACAGCAGAGGAAGAGGCTTCAGAATTTGTCAAAAATCATAAAATTAAAAAACCTATAGTTGGATTTATAGCAGGAATTACGGCTCCACCCGGTCGAAGAATGGGTCATGCAGGGGCTATTATTTCTGGAGGCAAAGGTGGGGCAAAAGATAAAATAAAAAAGATGGAAGAATGTGGGATTACGGTTGCAGAATCACCATCAATTATAGGAAAAACATTGTTTAACAAACTGTCTAATTGAAAAATACTTCTAGAAGGATATATTAAGTAATAAAGATGTCTTCATCAAAAAATCTTGAATTTGAAAAAACTTCATTCTTAAATAAATCAAATAGTGCATTTATTGAACAAATGTATCTTAAATTTATAAATAAAGATCCTGAATTACCTGAGAGCTGGGCAAATTATTTTGAGGGTATAGGCGAAGATATAAAAGTTATTGCTTCGGAAATAAATGGACCATCTTGGGGACCCTCTAAAGTAAAAATAGATATTGATGAATTACAAAAAAAAATAGAGATAGAAGATAACAATAAAGTAAATAATGAAAAAATAGACTCATCAGAAAAATTTAATTTTCAATTACTTGCAGATTCTAACAAAGATTCTATAAGTGCTGTTGCATTGATACGTGCCTATAGACTGAGAGGACATTTATTAGCAAATTTAGATCCACTAGAAATGAGAGTATCCGAGTATCTAGATGAATTACATCCTGAATTTTATGGTTTTAAAAAAAAGAATTATGAAAAGAAAATTTTCTTAAATGGAGTAATTAATAAAAAATATGCAAATATTAAAGAGATACTAAAATTTTTAAAAAAAACATATTGTGGAAATATTGGTTATGAGTTTATGCATGTTTCAAATCCAGTTGAGAGAAAATGGTTTAGAGATAGAATAGAGCAGGATCAAAATGCTTTAAACTTTACCAAGAACGGTAAAGAGGCAATACTAAATAAACTTGTACAAGCAGAAGGTTTTGAAAAATTTTTAGCTACTAAATATGTTGGTACAAAAAGATTTGGTCTTGATGGAGGTGAAAGTTTAATACCAGCTCTTGAGCAAATAATTAAAATTGGCGGGCAAAATCAGATTAAAGAAGTTAAAATTGGAATGTCTCATAGAGGTAGACTTAATGTTTTGGCAAATGTGTTACAAAAATCATATAAAAGAATATTTAATGAATTTGCAGGGGAAGTAAGCTCAGACTCTGAGGAAAGTGCAGGAGATGTAAAATACCATCTTGGTGCATCTTCAGATAGACAATTTGATGGAAACTCTGTTCACGTAAGTTTAACAGATAATCCCTCTCACTTAGAAGCTGTCAATCCAGTAGTTTTAGGACAAACAAGAGCAAAGCAATTTTTTCATAAAGATAAAGACAGAAATAAAGTTATACCTATTCTTATTCATGGAGATGCTGCTTTTGCTGGCCAAGGAGTGGTTGCAGAATGTTTTGCTATGTCAGGACTTCCTGGCCATAATACAGGTGGCACCATTCATATTATAGTAAACAATCAAATTGGTTTCACTACTAGTCCAAGATTTGCCAGGTCATCTCCATACCCGTCAGATGTTGCAAAAATGGTTGAAGCTCCAATTCTTCATGTGAACGGAGACGACCCAGAAGCAGTTGTTTATGCGACTAGAATTGCTACTGAATTTAGACTGAAGTTTAATAGAGATGTTGTAGTCGACCTAATTTGTTATAGAAGATTTGGACATAACGAAGGGGACGAACCTTCATTCACTCAGCCATTGATGTATAAAAAAATTAGAGCTCATCCAAGCGTTTATAAGATATATGGAAACAAGTTAGTCAATGAAAATTCAATTACCCAAAATCTTTTAGATCAAAATGTTAAAGGATTTAAAGATTTATTGGACGAACAATATAAAAGTGCAAAAGATTATAAACCTAAAATAGAATGGTTTGAGGGCTCATGGTCTAGATACAAACCATCCAAAGGCAAAGATAAAAGAGGTGTGACTGGTTTTGATGAACACAAACTTAAAGAAATATCAGATAGAATTAATACCATACCTGCTGAAATTAATATTCATAAAACTATTTCTAAGATTTTGAACATTAGAAAAAATTCAGTAGATAAAGGTTTTAATATTGATTGGTCTACAGCAGAAGCGCTAGCTTTTGGCTCTTTACTTGAAGAGGGTTACCCAGTTAGGCTTGTTGGTCAAGACTCCGGTAGAGGAACATTTAGTCAAAGACATTCAGTTTTAAGAGATCAGATTGATAATTCTAGGTATATTCCATTAAACAATATTTCAAGTAAACAAAAAAAATTTGAAGTCGTTGATAGTTTTTTATCTGAACTTGCTGTTTTGGGATTTGAATATGGATATAGTTTAGTTGAACCCAATACATTAACTTTGTGGGAAGCTCAATTTGGAGATTTTGCTAATGGTGCGCAAGTTGTAATTGATCAATTTATTGCATCAGGTGAAAGAAAGTGGAATAGAGCTTCTGGATTAGTAATGTTATTGCCTCATGCTTATGAGGGACAAGGGCCAGAACATTCTTCTGCAAGATTAGAAAGATTTCTGCAACTGTGCTCAAATGACAATATGCAAGTATTGAATTGTACTACCCCTGCTAATTATTTTCATGCTTTACGAAGACAAATGCATAGAGATTTTAGAAAACCATTAATAATTATGACACCAAAATCTTTATTAAGAAACAAATTCTGTGTTTCAAATTTAAAAGATTTTAACAAAGAAAATACGTTTCATAGAATATTATGGGATCATGCAATTGATCCAAAAGTAGATGGTTTTATCGAATTGAAAAATAGTTCAGAGATAAAAAAAGTAATTTTATGTTCTGGAAAAATATATTTTGATCTTTTAGATGCTAGAGAAAAATTAAAAAAAAATGATGTTGTAATTTTTAGAGTTGAGCAATTATATCCTTTTCCTGTAAAAGCTCTTGTGAATGAGCTTAAACCATACGCAAAGAATGCTAATTTTTTCTGGTGCCAAGAAGAGCCTAAAAATATGGGTGCCTGGTTTTCAGTTAGAGACTATATCCAATGGACATTAGATAGTTTAAAGGTTAATAATAACAAAATTTCTTATATAGGAAGAAGCCCAGATGCAAGTCCAGCAACAGGATATGCTAAAAGGCACAATTCTCAGCAACAAGAAATAATTAATAAGGTTTTTAAATAATTTGTAATGAGTGAAAAAATAATTGTTCCTGAACTTGGAGAAAGTATAACTGAAGCAACAGTAGCAAAATGGTTAAAGAATACAGGAGATTCTGTTGATGCGGACGAACCAATTGTTGAACTTGAAACAGACAAAGTAAATCTTGAAGTCCCATCACCAATCACAGGAGTATTAAGTGAAATAAATTCAAAAAATGGCACAGTAGTAGAAGTGGGTGCACTATTAGGCTCTGTTTCGGAAAATGGCAGTAGCGCAAAACCTAGCTCTGCAAAGAATAAAGAAGTAAAAAAAGAAGAGATCCAAACTAGTGATAATAACGTAATTAAATTAGATCCAATTAAAAAAGAACCTAAAGTTTTTGAGGAGACTCCTAAAAAAGAGGACCAAGCAGAAAAACCATTAGTATTAACAGATGAGGCTGTTCAGGAGACGGCAAAAATTAGTAATACCCAAAGTCAAACTTTATCGCCTGCGGTTCGAAAAATTGTTGCTGAAAACAAGATAGACTTAGATACTGTCCAAGGATCTGGAAAAGACGGTCGTGTTTTAAAAGGTGACTTAATAAGTATGATGGGTATAAATCCAAAACCTTCAGAGAGAAAAATTCAATATGGTCAAGAAGAAAGATTCAAGATGACCAGACTTAGACAAACCATTGCTAAAAGACTAAAGAAAGCTCAAGAAAATGCAGCTTTACTAACAACATTCAATGAAGTCGACATGACAAATATTATGGAAATAAGAAAAGAAAATCAGGAAGATTTTCAATCGAGATATAATATCAAACTGGGCTTTATGTCATTTTTTGTAAAATCATGTGTTGTAGCTCTAAAGAATTTTCCAGCGGTGAATGCAGAAATTGATGGGGATGAAATAATTTATAAAAATTATTACAATATTAGTTTTGCAGTTGGAACTGACAAAGGTTTAGTCGTACCAGTCTTAAGAAATGCAGACGAATTATCTTTTGCTGACATCG
Organism: uncultured Pelagibacteraceae bacterium; assembly: GCA_902617825.1. Taxonomy (GTDB): domain Bacteria; phylum Pseudomonadota; class Alphaproteobacteria; order Pelagibacterales; family Pelagibacteraceae; genus Pelagibacter. The sequence continues at coordinate 26,558 of CACMYE010000011.1, forward strand.
AAAAAAATATTAAAGAAATTTCTGAAAAGGCAAAAGATGGTAAATTGATAATTGATGATCTTCAAGGAGGAACATTCACAATAAGTAATGGAGGAGTTTACGGGTCTATGCTTTCAACACCCATATTGAATCTTCCACAGTCTGGTGTTTTAGGTATGCATAATATTGTTGAACGGCCAGTAGTCGTTGATGGAGAGATTAAAATAAGACCAATAATGTATTTAGCATTATCATATGATCATAGAATTATTGATGGCAAAGAGTCGGTGTCATTTCTCAAAATGATAAAGGAAAATTTAGAAGACCCAAGAAGGTTGTTTTTGGATATTTAGATGTCAGAAAAATTTCAAGCAGTAGTAATTGGAGGCGGACCTGGTGGATATGTCTGTGCCATTAGACTCTCCCAATTAGGATTGAAAACAGCATGCATAGAGTCTAGAGGTTCTTTAGGAGGTACTTGTTTAAATGTTGGATGTATACCCTCAAAGAGTTTGCTAAATTTATCTGAAGAATTTCATAAAGTTAAGGATTTAGCACATAAAGGAATAGAGGTAGGAGGTGTTAAGTTAAACCTAGATAAAATGATGAAAAGCAAAGATAAAGCAGTAAATGTTCTTACAAAAGGCGTTGAATTTTTATTTAAGAAAAACAAGGTAACTTATTTTAAAGGTTACGGTAGTTTCAAATCTCAAAACGAAATTTTAATTAAAGATAATGAAAACAATGAGACTGTTATACAGTCAGAAAAAACTATAATAGCAACAGGATCTGTGGCTACTTCTTTACCAGGAATTGAAATTGATGAACAAAAAATAGTTTCTTCGACAGGTGCATTAAAACTTGAAAAAGTTCCAAATAAAATGGTTGTTGTAGGAGGTGGTTATATTGGATTAGAAATGGGATCAGTTTGGTCAAGACTGGGTTCTGAAGTAGAAGTAGTAGAGTTTTTAGATCACATCACCCCAGGTATGGATAAAGAAATATCTTCAGAATTTATGAAAATTTTAAAGAAACAAGGCATAAAGTTTAATATGCAAAATAAAGTAGAAACAATTAAAAAAAATAAATCTGGAGTAGTAGTATCCACTGTAGATAAAGAAGGAAATAAAAATAATTTTGAATCTGATGTCGTTTTAATTTCTGTTGGTAGGAAGGCAAATACTGAGGGCTTAAATTTAGAAACTATCGGAGTTAAATTGGATGATAGAAATAGAATTAAAACTGACAAATCATTTCAAACAAACTTAGAGAACATATATGCAATCGGTGATGTAATATCAGGACCTATGCTTGCTCACAAAGCCGAGGACGAAGGTATTGCTGTTGCTGAAAACATTGCAGGACAATCAGGACATGTCAATTATGATACTATTCCAGGAGTTGTATATACTACTCCAGAAGTTGCAGCGATTGGAAAAACTGAGGAGCAATTAAAAGAATCTAAAATGAAATATAAAGTTGGAAAATTTTCATTTATGGCCAATTCAAGAGCAAAAGCTATTGATGATGCAGAAGGTTTTGTCAAAATTTTGGCCGATGAAAAAACAGACAAGGTATTGGGTGCTCATATAATAGGCCCACATGCTGGTGAATTAATTGCTGAAATAGGTGTTGCTATGGAATTTGGAGCTAGTTCAGAGGATATCGCACGTACATGTCATGCTCACCCAACTTTTTCAGAAGCAGTAAAAGAAGCAGCTTTATCGGTAGATAAAAGAGCAATACACTCTTAGATTATTGTTCACTTATAACTTAATAGTCATTATAGTTATATAAAAAATTTAAAAATGAGGTACTCAAAAATAGAACTTCCTTCTAATAGAAAATTTGGATTTTTTTTTACATTTGTATTTCTTATTATTGCAAGCTATTTTTTTCTAAGCGATAGTTTTATAATATCTTTTACTTTTTTTACTTTAGCAGTGGTTCTATTACTAATAACTTTCATTAATGAACGTGCTTTGCTTCCATTAAATAAGTTATGGATGAGATTTGGTCAACTGATTGGAATAATAATTAGTCCAATCATTTTAGGTATTATCTTTTTTGGAATTTTCACACCATATAGCTTGCTAATGCGTCTGTTCGGACGAGATGAACTCCAACTAAAATTTGGAAAAAGAGAAAGTTATTGGAAACTACGTAATCAATCTATACCTCTAACTAACTTTAGGAAACAATTTTAAAGAATCAGAAAAATGGAATTTTTGAGAGAATTATGGGCTTTTCTTAAAATGCGAAAAAAACTTTGGCTTTTGCCTATTATTATTGTGATGCTGGTACTTGGAGGATTATTAATCCTTGCACAAGGTTCAGTCGTAGCACCATTCATTTATACTTTATTTTAGTTGTAGAAAAAAATGTATATTTTAGGTATCTCTGCATTTTACCATGATAGTGCTGCATGTATAATAAAAGATGGTGAAATAATTACAGCAGCTCAAGAAGAACGCTTCACACGTAAAAGACACGATGCCAGCTTTCCAAGTCATGCAATAAAGTACTGCATGCAAGAGGCACAAATAGACTCAGAGCAAATTGATAGTGTAGTTTTTTATGAAAAACCTTTTATCAAATTTAAGCGGTTATTAGAGACATATCTGGCGTTTGCACCAAAAGGATTTATAAGTTTTGCAAAGGCGATGCCTGTATGGATTAAAGATAAGCTTTTCCAAAAAAAATCAATCATCAAGGAGCTCAAGTCCACGTTTGGTAAAGAAACTAATTGGCATGAAAGACTAATGTTTTCAGAGCACCACTTATCACATGCTGCTAGTGCATTTTATCCATCACCCTTTGAAAGTGCAGCAGTTTTAACACTTGATGGTGTTGGTGAGTGGACCACAACATCTATGGCTGTAGGCAAAGGAAGTGATTTAAAAGTTATGAAGGAAATTCACTTTCCTCATTCACTAGGACTACTTTATTCGGCATTTACCTATTATACAGGTTTTAAAGTTAATTCTGGAGAATATAAAGTTATGGGCTTAGCACCCTATGGTGAGCCTCGCTTCACTAATTTAATACTTGAAAAACTCATCACCGTTGCAGATGATGGAAGTTTCCACTTAGACATGAGTTACTTTGACTATGCAACTGGTTTAACAATGACAAACAAAAAGTTTGATAAATTGTTTGGCGGACCTCCTCGTTCACCTGATGCACAGTTAACTCAACGTGAAATGGATTTGGCCGCATCAATCCAAAAGGTTACAGAGTATGTAGTCATTAAGCTTGCAAGGGGCATAGCAAAAGAAACTGGAGAACGAAATTTATGTTTAGCTGGTGGAGTTGCTCTTAATTGTGTTGTAAATGGCATTATCTTGCGTGAAAAAATATTTGATAATATTTGGATTCAGCCAGCAGCTGGGGATGCAGGTGGTGCATTAGGTGCTGCCCTTTCTGTTTGGTATTTAGATAATCAAAGAGAACGAAAAATAAATTCTGTTAGTGATGCTATGAAAGGCTCTTATCTTGGTCCAGCTTTTAGCGATTCTGAAATCGAAAGAGAGCTTAACGCATGTGGTGCAGTATTTAAGAAATGCTCTGAAAATGAATTAATCGAAGAAGTTACAAGCGCATTGGTTAATGAAAAAGTAATTGGTTGGATGCAAGGACGGATGGAGTTTGGGCCACGAGCACTTGGTGGAAGAAGCATTATTGCAGATCCTCGTTCTCATAAAATGCAGAAGCAGCTAAATCTAAAAGTTAAATACCGTGAAAGTTTTCGTCCGTTTGCTCCAAGCGTATTGTGTGACGATGTAGGAGATTGGTTTGAGCATTATTCTGATAGTCCTTACATGTTATTAGTTGCAAATGTTAAGAAAGATAAGCATCGTATAATGACAGATAAAGAAAAATCATTGTTTGGTATAGAAAAGTTAAACGTTCCACGTTCTTCTGTTCCTGCAATAACGCATGTCGATTATTCTGCACGTATTCAAACTGTTCATGCAAATACTAACCCTCTTTACTACGCTTTAATATCAAACTTCAAGAAAGTAACTAATTGCCCACTTATTATCAATACGTCATTCAATGTACGTGGTGAGCCTATTGTTTGTACACCAACAGATGCATTTAAGTGTTTCATGGGTACCGATTTAGATGTTTTAGCGGTGGGCAGTTACGTGCTTGTTAAGGAGCAGCAAGATCAAAATCTTAAAAAGAATTATGAAAAATTCTACGAGTTGGATTAATACAAATTTAAAATTTTTACAAAAGATTTTTTTTATTTTCTTATGTGTAATAATATTCATAAATAAATTTACTTTGAGTTTCTTTGACCCAAATCCTCCATTGTCTGAAATTGCAATTTATTTTATGTACTTTTTATATGTAGGAAGTATTGTTTGCGCAGTAATTTTCTTTTATTTCCGAACTTTATTTATTCAGTTAACTTTAATAGCAGTTTTTTTGGTCATTGTAGATGTGATTACAAGTCTATTTATTGAACGAATTGGGCATAAAGAATTCCGAATTAAACAGCCGGAGCCATACATTAATGCTGAATACTTTTCAAAAGATTTTATTGATGAATCTTTTGCTCAGCCTGGTGGATGGTTATTAGATAAAACTTATGGTGGAGTTAAGCCAAATAACTTTGAGGGCAATTGGATCAATGTTAGAAATAATCAACGTGTTACTGTAAATGATTCAGGAGATTATTTACGTAAAATTTATCTTTTTGGAGGTTCAACAGTCTATAACGGAGAAGTTCCAGACAATTTTACTATAGCCTCTCAACTTGCTTCATTGGGCGCTAATAATTTTTCATACAAGGTTGTTAATATGGGGGCAACTAGCATTCATTCAGCTCAACAGTTTGGACGACTGAAGGCAGAGATTAATGTGAATGATGGTGATGTGATTATTTTCTATGATGGCGTAAATGATGTTCTTCAAAGAATTATTTATGACAACCATGAGGGATATATGATTGGCGAGCCTAAGAAAGAAAGTTTTTGGATTAAGCAACTAAGGTCAAAAAGTAAATATTCGTCTATTTTATTTATTTTTTATTCAAAAATAATTGAGAACATCAAGGAAACACCCTCTACTTTGATCAAGACCTCTGTGGATAATTATGTTAACACCTTGGTTGTAGTTAATGAATATGTAAAAAGCCAAGGTGCATCTTTTTACCATTTTTTACAGCCAACACTTTTTACAAAAAAAAATTTAAATAAATATGAAGAATCACTAATAGAAAAAGGCTATCCCTTTGTTCCAACACAATTTATTCAGGATTTTAAGAGAGCTTACCCATTAATTTCAAATAAGTTGGATTCTGTTGAATTTAGTTATTCACTAGTTGGGGTATTTAATAACTTAAAAAAGAGCCCATATTTAGATTTTTGCCACGTGGCTCATATAGGGAATAAAATTATTGCCGAAAATATCTGGAATAATATTAATAATGAGTTAAAGTTTTAAATACCTTTTCTTATTTAAATCTTAAACTAAAGTTAAAAGTTAATGAAATATCCAATTCTTTTACCAAATATATTTAATTTTCCGTTCACTTATGAAAGTGATTTAGATCTAAAAATTGGTGAATATGTGTCAGTTCCCTTTGGTAAAAATAAACTTACTGGGGTGGTATGGGATAAATTAGAGGATAATGAACAAAAAAAATTCAAGTTAAAAAAAGTTTTTAAGAAATTAAAAGTTAAACCACTAAAAAAAACAACTATAAAATTTTTAAATTGGTTTTCAGAATATAACATTATTCCAAAGGGCATGGCTTTAAAATTGATGCTACTAAGCAATAAGGCAATTGAGGATAATATAAAAAATAATTTTAAATTTTTTGAAAGCAATATAAAAAACAATTCAATAAAACTCTCAGAAGATCAAAAAAAATCCCTTAGGGATATGGTCGTTTTGAACAATAAGTTTAGAGTACATGTGTTACAAGGTACAACTGGCTCTGGAAAAACTTTTGTTTATTTTGAGGCTTTGAAATATGTGATAAAGAAGGGTCTTCAAGGCTTAATATTACTACCAGAAATAGGACTAACGGGTCAGTTTGAACAAAAATTTGTTGAATATTTTGGTTTTAATCCAGCTGTATGGCATTCAGGAATATCTAAAAAGAAAAAAGAACTAATATGGAATGGAATTTCTAATGGAAAAATTCAGGTTATAATTGGAGCAAGATCATCTTTATTTTTACCATTTAAACACCTTGGAATAATTATTGTTGACGAAGAACATGATCAGTCATTTAAACAAGATGAGGGAATAACGTATAATGCGAGAGACATGGCAATAGCCAGAGCATCATTTGAAAATATTCCAATAAATCTTATAACTGCAGTTCCATCTGTTGAAACATATGAAAATATAAAAAAAGGAAAGTATGGCTTATCTAGATTAGACCAAAGATATAAAAATGCTTCTCTTCCTAATTATGAAATTATTAATTTAAATAATTCTAAGATAGAAAAGCAGTGCTGGTTATCAAATGAAATTATTAAAAAAGTAAATTCTCATTTAGAAAAAAAAGATCAAGTTTTATTTTTTTTAAACAGACGCGGATTTTCACCAAATGTATTATGTAATAAATGCTATACAAGTTTTTCATGTCCAAACTGTAGTATCAATTTAGTTTACCATAAAAATAAAGGCAATTTGCTTTGTCATTACTGTGGATATAAATCTCATTTAAAAAAAGACTGTTCTAAAGAGGGAAATTGTGAATTTATTTTTAGCGGTCCTGGTGTTGAAAGGATATCAGAAGAAGTAAAAAAAAAATTTCCAGGTAAGAAAATTGAAATCTTTTCGAGTGATACAATGAATAAAAAAGACTCAATGGATAAATTGAATAAAATTATTACAAATGAAACTAATATTATAATTGGAACTCAACTTATTTCAAAGGGATTCCATTTTCCAAGTTTAAATTGTATTGTAGTTGTTGACATCGATCTTTCATCGCAAGGACATGATCTAAGAGGAGCTGAAAAAAATTTGCAACTTTATCATCAACTTTCAGGAAGAGCCGGCAGAACTGGAAAACCAGCTACAGTTTATTTTCAAACATACAATCACGATACAAAAATGATAGAAGATATAACTAATAAAAATCCTGATATTTTTCTAGATAGAGA
>CACMYE010000012.1 GCA_902617825.1 uncultured Pelagibacteraceae bacterium
TATACCGAAATTGATACATTGAGAGATCAAGCCTCTAATCGTGACGATCAGGATGAGTTAAAAAAATTAGACGAAATTAATGAATTTATAATGTCAATTGAAAAAAAATATGAAATTGCCTAGTTGACTTTAAGGCTCCAATTTATAGAAAGGATTTATGCTTGTAGATTTTAAAGATGAAGATTTTGACAGTAAAATCAAAAATGAAGATGTATCAGTAATTCAATTTTCAGCATCATGGTGTGGTCCATGCAAAGCTCTTAAGCCAGTAATGGATAAATTATCAGATGAGTACAAAGATAAAGCAAATTTTTACATTACTGATATTGAAGATGCTGGTATTAACACAGGTTCAGCAGCGGGAATTCGTGGAGTTCCGACAGTGATTATATATAAAAAAGGACAAGAAGTAAGTCGAAAAGTCGGAGGAGTTCCAGAAAGTCATATGAAAGAATTCCTAGACGAAAATATTTAGTTTAGATTTAACACCTCTCCAGCAAGATACAAAGATCCCGTTATCAAAATTATATCGTTTTCCTGGACTGGAATTGACTTAATAGCATCAATAATACCTTTTTTATATTTAACATTTTCAAAGCTATTAAGTTTGTTTTTCAATACTTTTCCTTTGATCGAGTTTGGTTGATTAGGGATATCTATAGTGGTTAAGGAAGAAATATTTTTAAAGTAACTCATATATTCGTTATGATCTTTATTGCCCATCATACCTAGAATAATATGTTTATTACAATTCAAACTTTCTAAATATTCATTTAAAACTTTTGCTCCTAAAGGATTATGAGATCCATCAACAAGTAATTTATTATTTTTAACTAATTCTTTAAGTTTACCAGAATCTATTTCTTGAAGACGTGCGATACTTTTAATTTTAGTAATTCCATCTTTGATATGTTTATCACTAACTTTTAAATGATTAATTGATCTTAAAGTAGCTATTGCTGTTGAAATATTTTCAAGCTGAAATTGACCTTTAACGTTTGGAGCTGGAAGTTTAATACCACCATTTTTATCTTCATAAAAAATAAAGCCATTTTCATTTGATGAATAATTATAATCTTCATTAAAAAAATATTTTTTTGAAGAGTTTTTTAAAATTGAACTTTTAATTTCATTAACAATTTCAGATGAACTTTGCTTTGCAATAATAATATTAGAATTTACTAAAGTTGACGTTTTTTCAAATATTATTTTTTTAGTTGTTTTTTCATTTTCAGGTAACCAATCTAAATGATCCAAACCAATAGAAGTTACAATGCTCGCTAAATTATCTTTTAGCATATTTGTTGCATCAAAGCGGTGAAATAACCCTGTTTCAATAAGGTTAATATTTTCAGGGTATTTTGAGGCATAATAAAAGTAAGCTGCAGTTAATATTTCAAAAAAAGTTATTGGTTCATTGTTATTTGCTTCTTCAATTTCCTCAAAAAGAATTCCAAGATCATCATCATTTAATTCTTCATTATTAAATACAAATCTTTCGTTTATTCTTTTGATATGGGGACTGGTATAAATATTACACTTAACTTTTGCCTCTTTTAAAATTGCGAATAAAGCTTGAATAGTTGAATATTTGCCATTAGTTCCAACTACTGAAATAGCTTTTAATTTGTCCTGTGGATTTCCAAGGGTTTTACAGAGTTTTTTTATACGATTTAAACTTAGATCTATCTCTTTAGGATGCAACTTTTGTAAGCGATTGACTATCTTCTGCAGTTTCATTTTGTTCAGAAGTTATAACAGAATTTCGCTTTAACAATATTGATAATAGAGTTCCAATTTTAGAGGCTAGTTCTTTTCGTTCAACTATTAGGTCAACAAATCCAGTTTTTTCAACATACTCACTCTTTTGAAAACCTTCAGGCAACTCCTCTTTAACAGTACCTTGAATAACTCTAGCCCCAGCAAATGCAATTAATGCACCAGGTTCTGCAATATTGATATCACCAAGCATTGCATAAGAGGCAGTTATTCCTCCAGCAGTAGGATCCGTAATACAAACCAAATAAGGTAAACCATTTTTTTTTAATTCATTAATTGCCAGAGTAGTTCTTGTCATCTGAGATAATGAAATTAAACTTTCCATCATTCTCATTCCGCCACCAGCACTAATACATAAAAAAGGAGTTTTATTTTCTATCGCATGTTGAATTCCATATAAAAAAGCCTCACCTTCTGCAGCAGCCATTGAGGCACCCAAAAAATCAAAATCTGATGCAACAGCGGTAATTTTTATATTATCAATGGTACCTGAGGCAACCATCATTCCACACTCTAACCCTGTCTTTTTTCGTGCACTTTTTAATCTATCTTTGTATGATTTTGAGTCAGTCCAGTTTAATGGATCATCTTTTGGAATAGGAGTTTTAAATATTTCATAATTATTTTTACCAAATAAAATATCAAATCTCTGTTTAGGTTTTATTCGATGGTGTTTATTACACTCAGGACAAACCCACAAATTACTTTCTAAATCTTTTTTAAGTATTGGGCCTATACAACATGAAGTCCAATCACTATTTGCAATATCTTCTTTTGATGCTCTTTCTTTTATAGCTGTTTTGATTTTCTCACTAGCTTTTATTATTTTTGTAATCCAGTTCATGTAATTTTATTTTTTAATCTTCTAACTACCTTAGTAACATTTGTGACAGCATTTTGTCTGTTTTTTATTGATTTAGATATTTCCTTACAAATTGCGCTTCCTACAACCAAACCATCAGCTTTTTTGAGTGATTTTATAGTTTTTTCAGTGATTCCAAATCCAATTACAACATTTTTTGATTTGTTTTGATTTTTAATTTTGAAATAATTTTCTAAAATTTTTTTAGGGGAAACTTTTAATTTTCCTCCTGTAGTTGATAACATACTTATATAATAAATCATATCATGTGAATCTTTAACAATTTTTTTTAACCTAATCTTTGATGTAGTTGGTGATACTAATTGTATAAAATTTATACCTTTGCTTTTACATTTTTTTGAAAAACTTTTATTTTCTGGATAAGGAAGATCGACAACAATTAAACCATCTATTTTTGAATTTTTACATTTTTTTATAAACTTATTTTCATCATATTGATAAATCATGTTGTAATAGCCCATTAAAATAATAGGGGTTGTTTTTTTTGATAACTTAAAGGTTTTAGCAATTGTAAAAACATCATTTATTTTAATTCCATTTTTAATGGCTCGATAAGCACTAGTTTGTATCTGGCCACCATCTGCAATGGGAGTGTTATGGGGAAAACCCAACTCACATATATCAGCGTGAGCTGATATTGACTTAAGAATATCCAAAGATTTTTTTTTAGTATTATCACCAGCAACTGTATAAGTTAACAATGCTGGCCTGTTAGCATTTCTTGCTTTTTTAAAAGCTTCGTTAATTAATGAGACCATTAATTTTTACCCAATCTTTCTCTTAAAATGTCCCTGTCTTTTTTGGCGTCTCCACAAGAATTTACAATTATAATTGTATCTTTGCTTAGTTTAGGAGCAATTTTAATTGCTTCAGCAAATGCATGGCTAGGCTCTAAACTTGGGTTTAAGTTTTCAAACTTGGTTACCATAACGTGTGCATTCAAAGCCTCTTCATCAGTTGCATAAGTGTATCTTGCTCTTTTAGTATCTTTTAAGAAGCAATGAATAGGACTTACTCCTGGGTAATCTAATCCAGCACTTATAGATTCTGTTTCATTTATTTGACCCTCATTATTTTGACAAACATAAGAAGCAGCACCATGTAAAACTCCAATTTTTGCATTTCTGCTTAATGGAGCAGCATGAAGTTTTGATTTTTTAGGCCCACCCGCCTCAACTCCAACCAGCTCAATTTGTTTTTTGTCAAAATCTATGAATTCACTCCAGAAGCCATAAGCCGAACTTCCACCACCTACACAATTGATTAATTTAATTTTCTTTGGAATTTTTTTAAATTCAGATTTTAATTGTACTTTTAATTCTCTAGATATTTGAGTGGTACTCCACCCACATATTTTAACAAATATATTTGGTCCTACTGTACTACCAACACACATGTGAGTATCATCGCAGTTTGATACCCAGTATCTCATGCATTCACTTACGGCATCTACCAAAGTCTGGCTGCCAGAATAAACAGGGACAATTTCAGCCCCGTTTTTTTTCATCGCATCACAGTTTGGTTTTTGTCTTTTAATATCTTTTGCACCCATAAATATTTTACATTTCAATCCAAACTTTTTTGCAGCCATACTTAACATTTTTCCCGCATAACCTGCTCCTGTGTCACCAACAATATATTTTTTACCCATTGCTTTACAAAGAAGCGCATGCACAGTCGCATTATATATTTTATGAGCACCACCATTGGCTTCAGAAACAACTTTTGCCCATATCTGTGCACCACCTAGATGAGCAGATAAATTTTCTAATTTTACAAAAGAAGTTGGACAACCAATATAATTTTTAAAATAATAGTCTCTCTTCTTAATAAATTTTTTATCTTTTCTTAATTTTTTAAATTCTTCTGTTAAATCCTCTACAGGTTTTTTTAGAGTTTCAGGAATAAAACTACCACCAAATTTTCCTCCCCAAAAACCAAATTGGTCATGTTGATCAATTAATGGAACACCTTTTTTAAGTTTCATTTTTAATCTGTTTCATTTTTTTTAAAAAAATTTCTATTTTGGATAGATCTTTTAATCCAGAAGTTTCTAAGCCTCCAGACAAATCTATAAAATCAGCTATTTTTCCATAATTTTCTAAATCATCGTTGTATTTAATATTACCAGCAATCATCAATTTTTTATTAATTTTTATGTCTTTAATCAGATTGTGATCAAATGCTTCACTTTTCTCATAACCTTTACTATCAAATAAATAAATGTCAGTTACCTCATTAAAATCTTGATATTTTTTTAAATCTGATTTCTCTTTAATGGTAAATGCAGTAATTATTTTTTTATTATAGTTTATCTTGATAGAGTTTATTTGTTCCGGAGTACAATCATATAGTTGGTAATAGTCAAAAGGTAGATTTTTGATTTTCTCTAATATTTCTTCGCTGGGTTTCACTAATACAGCAACATAAAGAGAATGATTTTTATTTATATTCAATAATTTTTCTAATTTATCAAACTCAACATACCTAGGACTTTTTTGGTAGTTACAAATAAAACCAATAAATTTAGGCGGATATAGATGATTAACGATAAAGCTTAATGTATCTGGATCAGAGACTCCACAGATTTTACAGCCCTCGATCATTGGCTCAAATGATCAATTAATTTTTTTACATTAAGTTTAATATTACCATTGGTAAGCGATCTACCCATTACAACCCCTGATACTTTATTCTTAAATGCATCTTTTGGAGTCATTACTCTTGCTTGATCGTTCAAATTATCTCCTGGTAGTCTTATGCCAGGTGTTATTATCAAAAAATTTTTAAATTTTTTTCTAATCATTTTGGACTCTTGTGGTGAGCATACAATTCCATCACAACCTGATTTTTTAATAAGTTCAGCTTGTTTCAAAACTAATTGTTGAACATTTTTTGTATAACCTATTTCTTTCAAAGATTTATTATTCAAGCTTGTTAAAATTGTAACACCTAAAACTTTTAAGTTTTTATTTATTTTTTTAGTATACTTTTTTACAGCTTTTAGCATATCAAGACCACCATTTGCATGAACTGTAATATACTTACATTTTTTTAAATCCTTCAAACTATCAATTGCTGAAAGGGCAGTTTGTGGAATATCATTTATTTTTAAATCTAACCAAAAATCTCCCTTAAACTTCTCAAGGAATTTTCTTCCGTTTTTTGAGTAAAAAAGTTGCAATCCAAATTTTGGTATAATCTTTAATTTACTATTTTTTGTTTGAACAATAATATCTTTAATTTTTTTTATCTTTGATGCATCACACGCAACAAATATAGTTTTATTACTCATTATTTAATTTTTTAAACAAGTCTTTGGACATTTTAAAGTGAATAGTTTTTTTTTCAGGAGTATTGACCTTTTCTCCCGTTTTAGGATTTCGTGATATTCTTGCTTTTTGAATATTTGTTGAAAATACTCCAAAACCTCTTAGCTCTACTCGGTCTCCTCTTCTTAGTGCTCTCTTTATCTCGTTAAAAATTATATTGGTAAATTTTTCTAAGTCTTTTTTTAAGAAATTAGGGTAGTTGTTTGAAAGTTGTTTTAAAAGCTTTGATTTTACAATAGCCAATTTAGATCTTCTTAATTTTAATTATCTTCATCTTTTTTCTTTAAGTCCTCAGATAAAGATGAAAATGGTAGGTTTTTACCTGATCCCTCTGAGCCATATTTTTCTAAAGCTTCCCTTTTTTCGATCTCTTCAAGTAATTTTATGCTTAATATAACTTTTCTTTTATTAACATCTAGATCAGCTATCGCACAATCAAGTTTTTCTCCACCTGTCCATCTACTAGGTCTTGCATCTGCTGCATTGATAGCAATTGCATTTTTTTTAATTTGAAAGTCCATTTCACAACCTTCAGGTCTTACCATTAAACCTTTATTGTCGGTTGATATAACTTTTACAGTAATAGTTTGATTTTTAGTTTTATCTTTAAAAAAATCAAAAGGATCTGCTTGAGTTTGCCTTAACCCAACTCTAATTTTCTGTTCCGAAGATCTTATCTCTAGAACCATCACCTTAATTTTATCACCCTTTTTATATTTTGCTAATTCTTCTTCACTATTATTTAGGTAGGTTAAGTCATTGCAGTGCAGAAAAGCATCAATATCTAAATTTTCAATTTTAACAAATAATGAGTATTCATTTTTATTAACTACATCACCCTCAACAATAGTTCCAACTGGATATTTTTTTTCAAAAGTTTCAAATGGATTCTCTAGAGTTAATCTATGGCTAATTGCAACTCTGCGCTTATCTTTATCAATATCTGTTATGATGCACGGAATTTCTTGCCCAACTTTTAGCATTTTTTTTGCAGTAGTATTTTTCTTTGACCAAGATAGCTCTGAGTTGTGTAGTAAAGTTGTTAACCCAACTTCAAGAGAGCAGAACGCACCAAAGTCTGAAAGTTTTTCAACCTTAACGATGTACTGAGTATTTAATTTATAATTATCAATATTATTAAATGGATCTGGGTATAATTGTTTAATTGAGCAACCAACTTGAAGTTTACTTTCATCAACTGAAATTACTTTTAGATCTCTCTTTTCTCCAATTTCTAAGATGTCAGAGGGATGATCAATTCTAGTGTAACTTAATTCCTGCAAATGAGTTAAAACATCCAGTTCACCGTTTACAGAAAAGAAGCAACCAAAACTTGAAAATCCTTTTACAACTGCATCTTTAATTATATCTCCGACCTTGTACTGAGCTACTAATTTAGCCTTGTCCTCCTTTTTGAATGATGAAATAATTTCTCTTCTAGAAACACAAGCATTTCCCCGGATTTTGTCGAGCTTTATTAGTGCAAATTTTTGTGGCTCGTTCATTAAGTGGCTAATATCTTTTAAAGGTTTGTCTGATATCTGACTTCCTGGTAGGAACATTAGTGATCCTGTATCAATATGCTCAACGATACAACCTCCTTTACACTTAGAAGTAATTTTACCCATGATAGGTTCATTTTTTTCGTATGCCTCAACTAATTTATCCCAACCTTTAATTTTCTGTGCTTTAGAGGCAGAAACTAAAACCTCACCATGTTTATCTTCAATTTTCTCTAATAAAACTGATATGGTTTCACCGATTTTAATCTTCTCAGATAAGCCCATACTTTTCAATTCATTGATATCTAGAACAGGCTCAGATTTTAACCCCTCAACAAAAAGAAAAACAAATTTTTCTGTAATTTTATTTACTTTACCTTCTATAATTTTTCCTTCTTCTATTTGTATTTTTGAGAGCTGACTGTTAAGTAATTTTTCGAATTCTTGAGAGGCTGGATTTGATAAATCTTTATAAATTTCCATTAAGCAGTTATTTTCCCGTCTATTATTTTTTTTATTTTTAAAAAACAACGTCTTATACTTAGGTTACTAGTGTTTAGCAAGATGCTATCCTTCGTTTTTTTTAGGGGAGAAATCTTTCGATTTATGTCACTTTTGTCACGGTTTTTCACACTTTTTAACACTTCTTTATAAGAAATATTCTTATTTTTGGTTTTTAGCTCTTTATACCTTCTTAGCGCTCTAGTCTTTAAATTGGCAGTTATAAATAGTTTTACGTCTGCATCAGGCACAATAATGGAACAGATATCTCTTCCATCCAAACATGATCCAGCATATTTTTTAGGGGGGTTATATGCACATTTTAATTGAAAGGCATTAACTAATTTTCTTATTTTTTTATCTTTAGAAATTATTGATGCAATTGTTGCAACCTCATCAGAGAGTAAACTTTTATTATGCAAGGATGAAATTTTTAGATTATCAATTTTTTTTTTTAAATAGTGGTAATTAAATTTCCTAGGTTCTACAATTTTAATGTTAGCAATATATCTATAAATACGCCCAGTATCAAGTTGGAGCAGATTGTAATGTTTAGAAATTAATTTTGCCTGTGTTCCAGCACCAGCGGCAGCAGGAGAGTCAATAGCTACTTTAATTATATTTTTCCTTTTTAACATTTTTCTTTAAATCATTAATTATTTTTAAAAAATTTGGAAATGAAGTTTTAATTGAATCTTTGTCATGTATTTTCCATTTTCCACCAAAAGACAGTGCAGCTATTACACTGGTCATAAAAACTCTGTGATCTTTAAGAAAATTTTTTATAATTACTTTTTTTTTTAAATTCAACTTAGGATTTCCGAATATTTTAATAGAATCTTTTGTTGTAATTGTTTTAATTCCTATTTTTGTCAAGATTGTTTTTGCCCATTTTAATCTAGGACTTTCTTTTTGATTCAATTCAGCTAAATCTTTAAAATGTGAGACACCATTAGCTCTGGCGGCTACTAAAAATATTATAAGAAATTCATCAATAGCACCACTATTTAATTTTGGTGGGCACTGAATCGATTTAATTGATTTAGGACTTTTAATCATTATGTCGGCAATTTTTTCTCCTTTATAAATCGATTGATTCTTAAAAATTATAGGAATTCCCATTTTTTTTAAAATAATAATTATACCAGTTCTAGATGGGTTAATATTCACGTTCTTTATAATCAATTCTGAATTATCAGACAGAGCTGTTAAAACAATAAAAAAAGCACTCGAGCTGATATCTGATGGAATATTATAATTTAATGGCCGTATAGTTTTAATTTTATTAATTTTGATTTCATCATGATTTTTTCTTGTTTTTACTACGATTGGTAAACTTAAATATTTACATAAAAGTTCTGTGTGATTTCTTGATTTCTTAGCTTTAATTGTTGTGGTACCATTCGCTCTCATCCCTCCAAATATTACAGAGCTTTTGCATTGAGCTGATCCTTTTTTTTCAATATATTTTATAGACTTTAATTTTTGTGAGCCAAAAATAGTTAAAGGCAAACTTTTACTTTTGTTTAGTTTAAATCGTGACCCAAATTTACTTAATGGCTGAGTTACTCTTTTAAAATCTCTTTTTGATAAACTGTTATCGCCAATTATTTTTATTGGATATGTGGTGTTAACAAGCAGACCAAGAATAAGTCTACCTAAAGTCCCTGAGTTCCCGGCATCAATTGTAATATTTTTTTTATAGTTATATCCCTCAATACCTTTCCCATAAATCTTAACTGCATTTTTAGTAATTTTAGATTTTATTCCTAAGACTTTGATAGCTTTTATTGCTGCTAATACGTCATCTGATAATAATAAGTTTTTTGCATTAGATATTCCACTTGCTAAAGAAGAGAGAAGAACCCACCTTATACTTATACTTTTGTCGCCGCTTACTGAAATCACCTTATGGAAACTACCTATTTTATCATTAATGATTAACGAATTTGGCATTTCAAATTAATTAAATTTAAAATTATCACCAAAGTATGCATTTTTAGCATTAATGTCTTTCACCAAATTTGATGGCGTATCTTGAGCAATAACCTTGCTATTGCTAAGTATCATAGCAATATCAACGCACGCTAAAAGATCTCTTGCTTGATGATCGCAAATACAAATTGTAATTCTATTTTCATTTTGAAGGTTTACAATTATCTCTTGAAGCATCTTTATTGTTAAAACATCAAGAGCTGCAAAACATTCATCTAATAAAAGTACTTTTGGTTCACTGAGTAGGGACAATGCTATTACAAGCTTTTTTTTTTGACCACCAGATAAAAATTTAGCTTTGATATCCTTTAAATTATCAAGCTCAAATTTTGCTATTAAGTAATTTATTCTTTCATCACGATAATTTTTATTTCCAATAACGATTTCACTTATTGCTTTTAAATTATCATGCAAAGTAAGATCATTAAAAAAACCACCATATTGAGGAACATATCCAACCTTAAATTTTTTTGTTCTAAGATAGACAGGAAAATTGGTTACATCTTCTCCTGCAATTTTAATTTTACCACCTCTTGGACTTATCAAACCTGTTATAAGATTGAAAATTGTAGATTTACCAACTCCATTAGGTCCTAGCATTCCAAAAATCTGTCCTTCATTGATTTTAAAATTAATATTATCTAATATTAATCTATTTCCATAAGCTAGTGAGACATTTTCAAATTCAATAATTGAATTTTTTTTTTTAAATGATTTAATTCTAAATTTTTTAATGATAGCCATTTAATCTTTACTCTTAATATTAACTTTTTTTTCTTTTTCATACATAAAAATTTTAGTATCTTTTGTTTCAATATTCATTTCGATTACATCAGCTTTTAAAATATTTTCTAAATTAGTATAAATCACATTTTGAGAAACTATCATCGTATTTCTATCCATAGAAAAATCTAAATATTCCCCTATAATTTTATTATCTAAATATTTAACTATTACATTTTTTGAAAAAATTGTATCAAAATTTGCGGCATTATATTTACCATAACTCGAAGTAATAGTTATTATTTCTGAATTTTTAAGTGTTATTAAACTTTTTACATCAGTAAGATATATTATATTTGAATTTGCATAGTCTATCTCACCAGTTAAAGCATTTATAATATATTTGTTTCCTTTAGCGTCTGTCGATTGATATTTAACATTTTCTATAATATTAGATTTATTCAATAATTCTTCAGACGTTTCTAATATTGTTTCAACATTTTTTTTTTTATAGAAATTAAAATAATAATAAAATGGTACAGTTATAATAATAAAAATTGTTACAATTTTTTTTTTTGACATTTAGGTTATATTTGTCTGTAAAATTGTGTGAACGTGTATTACCCCGATTGTAGTTTGTTTTTTTTTCTTGTTATTAACTAAAAGGGAGGTAATTTTTTTGGTATTCATTATAGATAAAGCTTTTGCAGCAAGCTCATTTTTGTCAATGCATATTGGCTTTTTTGTCATAATTTCTTTAACAGGTAATGATTGAAAACTTAAGTTTTCCTGACTAAATCTTCTAATTTGACCGTCGGTTATTATACCAGTAGTTTTTTTATTTTTATTCACAACTATTAAAATACCTAAACTTTTTTCAGTTAATATTTTTAGAGCTTTGCTCATTTTTAAATTTTCATTCACAAAGGGTATTTTTTTTCCTTTAATCATTATGTCTTCAACTGTTCGCAATTGAGCCCCCAAATTTCCAGCAGGATGTAATTTTTTAAAATCTATTTTACTGAATTTCTTATACTTCATAGTTGCAATAGCTAAAGCATCTCCCAAAGCTAGTTGTGCTGTTGTACTTGCAGTAGGAATAATGCCACCAGCTTCTATTACTTTCGGAGTCACAATTTTAATATCAGATGCTTTATAAAGTAATGACTCTTTTTTTGAAACAATTCCTATTAACAAAATTTTGTTTCTATTTGCATACTGGATTATATTTCTTAATTCACTAGTTTCTCCTGAGTTACTCAAAAGAATTAAAATATCTTTTTTAGATATCATTCCAAGATCTCCATGAGAGGCCTCGCTTGCAGAAATACTAAAAGATGGTGTACCAACAGATGCTAAAGTTGCTGCAATTTTTGATGCTATTAATCCACTCTTTCCAACTCCACACATAATCACTTTGGACTGACATTTTATAATTTCTGTAACTGCTTGATTAAAAGAATTATTTAAATTTTTCTTTAAATTTTGTAGAGCCTTAATTTCTATATTTATTACTTCTTTAGCGGTTGTTATAAATTTTTTTTTTGGCATTAATGTGACCAGATATCATCTTTAAAAAGAGCAAGATCAAGATCAACTCGTGTTTTTAAAAATTTTAAACAATCTTTATATAATTTAATTCGATTTTCTCTTTCTAGTATTTTTTCTAATTTCTCATGTATTTTATGCAAATAAATAACATCATTTGCACAATATTTTAATTGGGCAGGAGTTAATTGTCCTCCAAAATCTGAACTTTGAAATTGTTTGCTGATATCTATATTTGCAAATTCTTTAATCAATATTTTTAATGAGTGATTGTCAGAATATGATCTTGCAAGTTTTGAAGCTATTTTTGTATCAAGAATATTATTAGTCTCAGTTTTTAAATAATATTTAATGTGAGACATATCTGCTCTACCATAGTGAAAAATTTTAGTGACTTTTTCATCCTTTA
This sequence comes from uncultured Pelagibacteraceae bacterium, assembly GCA_902617825.1. Taxonomy (GTDB): domain Bacteria; phylum Pseudomonadota; class Alphaproteobacteria; order Pelagibacterales; family Pelagibacteraceae; genus Pelagibacter. The sequence goes on from CACMYE010000012.1 coordinate 12,673, forward strand.
AAAGGTTCACTAGATTTGGAGCAATGTAATTATCCCTATCGAATTGCACAATGTGAGCATCAGAGTTTCCTGAAGATATTTGTATTAAGCACAAAGGATCTCTTCTGACATTAAGACCCATAAATTCTCCATCAACAGCTATTATATTGCCTAATTTCAAATCATCTGGTAGATCATTTTTGTGAAGATGAATATTATTGTTCATTTTTTAACATATATATATGAAAGCAAAAAATTGTCTAATTTTTGGTGGTAGTGGTCAAATTGGTCGAAACCTAATAAGAAAACTCACTAAGAACAACTTTAAGGTTACTGTAGTAACTAGAAATATCCATCAAAAAAGTTACATTATCAAAACGCAAGCAAATGTCGGCTATATAGACATTGTTGAAGCCAATATATTTGACGAAAATAAAATAAGAGAGCTTTTTAAAAAATCTGATATTTGCGTAAACTTGATTGGTATACTATTTGAAAAAAAAAGAGGTAATACTTTTAAAAATATTCATACAACTTTTCCTTCATTGTTAGCAAAACTCTCCAAAGAATATAACTTAAAGCATTTTATTCACTTATCAGCTCTAGGTATAAATGAAGCTAAAGATTCAGCTTATGCAAAAAGTAAAGTTGAAGGGGAAAATAATATTTTAAAAAACTTTCCTCTTGCAACAATATTAAGGCCATCTGTAGTTTATTCTGTAGACGATAATTTTACTACTAATTTTATGACTCTCTTAAACAGACTCCCATTTTTCCCTCTTTATTACGGTGGAACAACTAAGTTTTCTCCAATTCATTGTTCTGATTTGACAAATACTATTAATTATGTGATATCAAATAATATTTATTCTAAAATTATCGAGTGCGTGGGCCCGGAAGTTTTTAGTTTTAAAGAAATAATAATAAAATTACTAAACTTGATTGGTAAAAAAAGATTTTTAATACCGATGCCTTTGCCTGTAGCTGAAATGACTGCAAGAGTATTCGAGTTAATGCCAAAACCCTTGCTTACAAGGGATCAATTAAAACTTTTAAAGTACGATAATATTGTGTCTGGAAAATATAAAACTAACTCAGATATTGGTATACCAAGTGTGAGATACTTTGATAAGGAAGTTAAAAAATATTGCTATATGTGGAAAGAGGGTGGACAATTTTCAACAGAGAAATATAATTCTGAAAAAAGGTCAGATATTAACTTAAATTAAAATCTAAGCTCTTTGGATTTTCTTTTCTATAAATTCGGGGACCTCTTCTTTATCAGTGGCTTCTTCTTTTTTACCCTTTGGCTGATATGCATAAAGAAGATGCAATTTACAATATGAAAAGTCTTTAAGAGATGATCTTCCACAGAAGTAAAAAGATTTTTCATCTGGATGACCAACAGGCCATTTGCACGAACTTTCGTCTAACTCCTCTAATTGCTTAGGATTTTCTGGCTCAAAGTCTTTCTCAATTATTAAAGACTTGAATTTACTTTTACGACCCCTTCTATTTTTTATATTTTTTTCTTCCGAAGAATTTTCAAAATTTTGATTTGAAGTAGCTGCTCTAGTTTTAATTTTTGCAGATAAATTTAGCCTGTGAGCTTTCCCTATAACTGCATTTCTACTGATCCCACCAATAATTTCTGCAATCTGACTTGCGGTACTTCCCTTTCCCCAAAGTTCTTTTAATTTAGCTACTTTTTCTTCTGTCCAACTCATATATCAACATCTTGTATTAAATTTAAATATAATAACAATATACTGATATTAAATTTAATTAAACAACCAAAAAAACTTAGTTATCAACACTTATTGATTTAACTTATTAGAATGTATTTTCAATCATAGCTTGTATCTAATAATTAAAATTTATAAAACAAATTAAATTTATGAGCTATTTAGCAAAAAACTATAATCGAAAAAAAATTTCTTTTAAGTATGGTAAAGGAAGTTATTTATTTTCTACTGATAACAAAAAATATCTAGATTTTGTTCAAGGTATTGCAGTAAATTCCTTAGGGCACGCACATCCAAAACTTATAAAAACGATTAATCTTCAAGCAAAAAAATTATGGCATGTGTCAAATGCATTTCAAATTCCAGAAGGAGAAAAACTAGCAAGAAAATTGTGTAAAAAAACTTTTGCAGATTATGTGATGTTTCAAAATAGTGGTGCAGAAGCTACAGAGGCTGCAATAAAAGTTGCTAGAAGATATTTCTATTCAATTGGCAAAACTAATAAGAATAAAATACTATGTGTTAGAAATTCATTTCACGGAAGAACTTTGGCTGCGATTTATGCAAGTGGATCAAAGAAAATGACCGAGGGATTTGGTCCAAAAGTAAGTGGATTTGATCATTTTGTATTTGGAGATCACAAGTCTTTAAAAAGAAAAATTACTAAAAATACAGCTGCTATTATGGTGGAAACAATTATGGGTGAGGGTGGAATTAAAGTTATACCAGATTGGTGTTTGGTGCAATTGAGAAAGTTATGCAATGAAAAAAAAATACTACTAATTTTAGATGAGGTTCAGTGTGGAATAGCAAGATCAGGTGATTTTTTTGCATTTGAAAAATCTAAAGTAAAACCAGACATTGTGCCAATTGCAAAAGGAATTGGAGGTGGATTTCCCATTGGAGCAGTTTTAATGAATAAGAAAGTAGCTGCTGGGATGATACCAGGAACACATGGTTCAACTTTTGGTGGCAATCCACTAGCGATGGCCGTTGGAAATACTGTAATGGATATTGTCTCAAATAAAAAATTTTTAAAAAATATTAAAAATATTTCTAAATATTTTTTATCAAAATTGAATGACTTAAAGAATGTTTATCCAAAAATAATAAAGAATATAAGAGGCAAAGGACTTTTAATTGGTATTCAACTACATACAGACCAAACAAAATTTATAAAAAAACTCATGGATAATAAGTTATTAACTATACGTGCATCCGAAAATGTTGTCAGAATTTTACCTCCACTTAACGTTAAAAAAAATGAGGTTAATAAAGCTTTAAAAATAATAAATAAAGTTTGCAAAGAAATAAATTAAAATGAAACACTTTATTAATTTAAGAGATATTTCATCTAAAGATCTTAAAAAAATAATAATAGATGCAAAAAAAAGAAAAAAATTAAGAAAAAAACTCAGCACGCTTGAAGTTGATAAAGATACACCTTTGAAAGGAAAGTTACTTATCCAAATGTTTGAAAAATCAAGTTTAAGAACTAGATTAAGCTTTTATTTAGCAATTAAACAACTTGGAGGAGGCACATTAACTCTAAGATCAAATGAGCTTCATCTTGGGCAGGGTGGAGAAAGCATTGCAGATACTGCAAAAATTCTCTCAACATATGGTGATGGATTTATGTTGAGAACTGATAGCGATAAAAAAGTTGAAAATTTCAGAAAATATCTTTCAATACCAATAATAAACGGTCTTAGCCCATCATCTCACCCAACCCAGGTTTTGTCAGATGTATTTACAGTTGAAGAAATAAAGAAAAAACCCATTTCAAAACTAAATATTTGCTGGATTGGAGATTCTAACAATGTTTTAGATAGTTTGATTGCAGCATCAGTTAAATTTTCATTTAAATTGAGTATTGGCTGCCCAAGAAAATTTGAACCCGGTATAAAAGTAAGAAACTGGATTAAAAAAAATAAAAAGAAAGTTTTTATTTACAATGATCCAAAAAAAGCAGTTTCTAATGCAGATGTAATTTTTTCAGATAAAGTTATTTCTTTGAATGACAAAGTTAATAAGAAAAAAAAAATAGCTCAATTTAAAAAATTTAAAATCGATAAAAATCTTATGAAGTATGCAAAAAAGGATTGTATTTTCTTACATTGTCTTCCAAGAGGCAATGAAGTAACTGATGATATTTTTTTAGGAAAAAAGTCCCATGTTTGGCAACAAGCTTTTAACAGAGTCCATGTTCAAAAAAGTATTTTATTATACTGTTTTGGAAAACTAAGGTAATGGTATAGGTTTATCTGAATTTTGGTTTAGATATTTAATTACAGACGCTCTATCTTTTTCTTTTCTTAACCCAGCAAAAGCCATCTTTGTTCCTTTGATCCATTTGGCAGGTTTGATTAAATAACCATTTAGCTCCTCGAGAGTCCACTCTTTATCGTAAGATGCTAATGCCTTGGAATATTTGTAATCCTCAACTATACCAATTTTTCTTCCAACCACATTATACAAGGCGGGACCAATATTATTTTTCCCACCCTTTACAATAGAGTGACAGGCAGCACATTTTTTAAAAACTTTTTCACCATGTGTTAGATCACCCATAGCCATTAGTGCAGCAATATCAATTTTTTCTTCAACACTGTCTTTTGTTGAAGATGAAACTGTTACTGCCTCTTCCACATTTACAGCATAACCAGGTGTTTTTGGTTTTTCTACGTGAAAAATAATATCTGATAATTTTCCAATTCCTATAACTAAAAGTGCAACCATTAGAACTGCTGCTACTATTTTATTTATTTCAAAAGAATCCATTTTTTTATTAAATAATTTTGAACATATATCACGATAAATTAAAAAATTATCAAAATTATCTGTATAAATTTGCCTCTATTGGTATTTAATATGTATAATTAATTAAGTATTTATGAAAACGTTGATCATTATACCATCCAGACTGGGAGCTACCAGATTGCCTGGAAAACCTTTGTTAAAGATTAATAATAAATCCATAATTTCACATGTTTTTAAAAGAGCTCAAGATGCTGATATTGGAGATGTAGTAGTAGCTACAGAAAATATGGAAATTGTTGAAGATGTGACTATGAATGGAGGTAGAGCCATTTTAACTAGCAATAACCATAAAACTGGCACGGACAGAATATATGAAGCTTTCAAAAAAATGAATTTAAATGATGTTGATTTAATAATGAATTTACAAGGAGATGAGCCAGCTATAAATATAGAAGATATACTAAGTTTAAAAGACAAAATGATTGGATACCAATCAAAGATAGGGACACTTGCTGCAAAAATAGAAAATGAAAAAGACTTTCAAAATAAAAATATAGTCAAAGTTCAAACAAAATCTAATCTTCAAGAAGACTCTTTTTCTGAAGCAGAAGCATTTTCACGTATATCTAAAAAATTAGATAAAGTTTATCATCACATTGGTATTTATTGTTATTCTACTGAAACTCTTAAAAAATTTGTTGAATTAAATCAGACTAAAAATGAAATTGAGCAAAGACTAGAACAGCTAAGAGCACTAGAAAATAGTATCAAGATAAATGTTGCCTTAGCTAAATCCCCTCCAATAGGAGTGGACACTGAAGAAGATTATATAGCCTTAAAAAAAATTATGGAATATAAAGATTCATGAGTAAAATTTATTTTCAAGGTACATTTGGTGCATATTCACACCTCGCAGCTTTATCGGTTGATCCTAAAGCCGATATTATACCTTGTAAAACTTTTGATGAGTGTTTTAATAAGGCATCATCTGAACCTGAAAATAAAATAATAATTCCTGAGTCTAATAGAATAACAGGGAACATTGGAATTGAGTATTTGATATTTAAACATAGACTAAATATTTATATGGAGCATTTTCAAAAAATTGAACATAATTTGTTAGGTCAACCAGGCTCAAAATTAAAAGATATTAAAGAAGTATATTCTCATGCTCAGGGGCTATCTCAGTGTTCACAATTTATTAAGGAAAATAATTTAATAGAACATATTAGAGCAGATACTGCTGGCTCCGCTGAAATGATTTCAAAAACTAAAAATACTCAGCAAGCTGCCATAGCTTCATCTTTAAGTGCTGAAATTTATGGATTAGAGGTAATAAAAAAAAATATTGAAAATGAGAATGGAAATTTAACAAGATTTTTAGTTATGGGCAAAAATATTTCTCAACCTGATTTTAAAAATAAAAATTATATTACTTCTTTTTTATTTAAACTCAAAAGTAAACCAGCCGCTCTTTATCAATCACTAGGAGGTTTTGCAATCAATGGAGTTAATTTAACTAAACTGCAGAGCTATCCCGAAAAAAATACTTTCGACTCTTACTTTTTCTTATGTGACCTAGATGGACACATTGAAGATAAAAAAGTTCAAAAATCTTTAGAGGAACTGGGTCTTCATTGTGAAGATTTTCACGTCTTAGGTGTTTTTGAAGCAGATAAGTTGAGAGAAAATAAGTAATAATCTTTTCTTGTAGATTAGAAAATATAACTGCTATAATACTTTTGGAGGCTAGAGGTGGATGCTGCTTGAACCCGACCAGATCTTAACAGAAGCAGTCGTAGAGACAGTTATTCAGGTTCTAGTCTCCTAACATATATGAACAATAACTCGAAAGTACTGGCATTAAAATATAGACCGCAAACTTTTGACGATCTAATAGGTCAGGAAGTAGTTTCAGAAACAATAATAAATTCAATTAAAGCAGACAAAACTCCAAATGCATATTTATTCACAGGCATTCGAGGAATTGGAAAAACTACAATAGCCAGGATTGTTGCAAAGACTCTTAACTGTTCAAATGGAATTGAAAATAAATGCAAAGTAAAATGTGAGAATTGTGACTCCATCGCCAGTTCCAATCATATTGATGTTCTTGAAATGGATGCGGCTAGTAAAACTGGTGTAGATGATGTTAGAGATCTCATAGAATTTTCTAGATATGGACCAACTTCAGCTAAATATAAAATTTTTATAATTGATGAAGTGCACATGCTTAGCAAACAGGCTTTTAATGCTCTTTTAAAAACATTAGAAGAACCGCCAGAATATCTTAAGTTTATTTTTGCAACTACTGAAATTAAAAAAATTCCAATCACTGTTGTGTCTAGATGTCAAAGATTTGATTTATCTAGAATTAAATCATCAGAATTATTTGAGTTTATAAAAAAAATTAAAGATAAAGAAAATGGTAAAGTTACTGACGAAGCTTTAAAATTAATAGTAAAAATTTCTGAAGGTTCAGTTAGAGATGCTTTATCTTTATTAGATAGAGCTTTATTAAGTTTAGATGAAAAAACTGAATTAGATTTAAACACAGCACAAAAAATATTTGGCTACTTTGATAAATCTCAATTAATAGATTTATTTGAATTAATCTTAAAAGGCGAAGAAAAAAAAGTTATAAATATCTATAGAAAAATTTATGATCAGGGAGTTGAACCTAAAGTATTTTTAAATGACTTCTTAGAATTGTTGTATTATTTTAAAAATATAAATTCTTTAACACTAGAAAGCACAAATTTTTCTTTAAATGATGAGGAGTTTTCGAAAATAAAAAGTATTTCAAATAAAGTAGAGTCTTATGTGTTAGTAATGTTCTGGCAATTTACAATTAGCTCTCTTGAAGAATTAGACATAGTTTCAAATCAACATTTGTCGATTGAGATGTTTCTAATCAGATTAATGCATTTACAGTCTGTTAAACCACAGAAAAAAATTGAGCCTGAAGCCGAAAAAAGAGCAACCAATGAAATTGAAGAAAATATAAGCTCAAATAAAATAATAGATCAAATTAAAAATATTTCACAAGAAGAAAAGAATAAACCACAAGCACAAACTGAAATTAAGGCAGAAAATAAAATACTTATAAATTCTTTTGATGATCTATTATCAATCTGTTATGAAAAAAAAGAGGTGAAGTTGAAATATGAATTAGAAAAAAATGTCAATCTAGTAAAATTTGAAAAAAACAGAATAGAAATATCTTTTAATGATAGCTTAGATAAAGATTTTGTTAAAAATTTATCATCAAAACTTTTTGAGTGGACAGCTGAGCGATGGATTATTACTTTTAGTAAATCTAAAGGTGATATGTCTATCAAAGAAAAACAACTTAATGATAAGATACTTTTAATTGATGAAGTAAAAACTTCAGAAGCTTATAAAAATATAATAGAAAATTTTCCTGATGCAGAATTAATAGACGTTAAGATAAAAAAGGATGAGGGTCAGGATGACTGATTTTAGTAAGATTTTAGACAAAGCCAAAGAGCTTGAGGCAAAAATGAAAGAAAGCCAACAGAAAATTAAGGAAATAAGAGTAGAAGGCGTTTCTGGCTCTAATTCTGTAACAATAACTCTTGATGGTGAAGGTGAAATGCAAACAATAAAATTATCTGATGAAATTATGAAAGAGGACAAAGCTATCATTGAAGATCTAATTGTTGCTGCCCACAATAACGCTAAAGTACAGTTAAAATCAAAGACTTCTGAAGAAATTTCAAAAGCCACAGGTGGTTTTGGTATACCTGGTTTTAAATGGCCTTTATAATTCATGCAAAACACTAACGAAATAGATGAGCTGGTTAAACTAATATCTAAACTACCAGGCTTAGGACCCAAATCAGCAAAGCGTATTGTATTAAAATTAATAAATAATCGTGATGAGCTTGTTAAGCCTTTGGCAAAGTCATTAGCTGATGTATACAAAAACATTGTTCGTTGTAAGATTTGTGGAACTTTAAAATCAAATTCAATTGAGTGTAATTTCGATAACTGTAAGATTGTAGAAAAAAAATATAATAAGATATGTGTTGTTGAGAATATCTCTGATCAATGGAGCATAGAAAGTTCTAATATATTCAGTGGATATTTTCATATTTTAGGAGGCACAATTTCATCAGTTGGTCAAAAAAAAGAGGACTTGCTAATTAATTCTTTAGTAGAAAGAGTAAAAAAAGATAATATTGATGAAGTAATTTTAGCCACAAGCGCTACGGTCGAGGGTCAGACAACTGCATATTATATACAGGACAGTCTAAAAGGTATTGAGGTTAAAGTAACAAAGTTGGCTCAAGGTTTACCTGTTGGTGGTGAAATAGAAAGTTTGGATGATGGAACCTTATTTTCAGCTTTTAAAAACCGTTCAAATTTAATTTCTAATTCAGATTAGATTTCTTTTGTAATCTATTAATATGTAATAATGGTTCAGTATATCCAGAGGGCTGCTGTTTGCCTTTGAATACTAAGTCACATGCGGTCTTGAAAGATATAGAGTTTTCAAAGTCGTCACTCATTTTAATATATTTTGGATCACTCTTATTTTGACCATCAACAATTTTTGCCATTTCTTTCATAATTTCTGTTACTTGAACTTCTGTAGTAATTCCATGATGTATCCAGTTTGCAATATGTTGTGAGGAAATTCTTAAAGTTGCTCTATCCTCCATCAGACCTATATTGTTGATATCTGGAACTTTAGAACAACCTATTCCTTGATCAACCCATCTTACAACATATCCAAGTAATGTTTGGGCTGAATTACTTATTTCATTATTAATTTCTTCAACAGACCAATTAGTTCTATCTGCTATTGGTATTGTTAGAAGATCATCAAGTTTTGCTTGATCCCGATTTAAAATTTTTTTTTGTTCATTGAAAATATTTATTTCGTGATAATGTAGGGCGTGTAGAGCAGCAGCAGTTGGAGATGGCACCCAAGCACAATTTGCACCAGCTTTTAAATGTCCTGTTTTTTGTTCCATCATATCTTTCATTTTATCTGGCATAGCCCACATGCCTTTACCAATTTGAGCTTTACCAGAAAAACCACATTTTAATCCAATATCCACATTTCTATTTTCGTAAGCTGTAATCCATTTTGATGACTTCATTTCACCCTTTTTAATCATAGGTCCAGCCATCATTGATGTGTGCATCTCATCACCAGTTCTATCTAAAAATCCTGTATTTATAAAAAATACTCTATTTTTTAAGGACCTAATGCACTCTTTCAAATTAGAGGATGTTCTTCTTTCTTCATCCATTATTCCTATTTTGCATGTATATTTTTTTAATCCTAAAACTTCTTCTACTTTTGAAAAAATTAAATCTGTAAATGCTGTTTCTTCTGGTCCATGCATTTTGGGTTTAACAATATATACAGATCCAGTTCGTGAATTATTTTTTTTCTTTAAATCATGAAGTGCTGCAGCTGTGGTTATAAATGCATCTAAAATACCCTCTGGCACTTCATTTCCATCATCTAAAATAATGGAAGGGTTTGTCATTAAATGCCCAACATTTCTTACAAGCAGAAGGCTTCTGCCATGTAATTTTAAACCTTTACCATCTCTAGAAATATAACTTCTATTTGGATTTAGCTTTCTCTCATATAATTTACCATCCTTTTCAAATTTTGACTTTAGGTCTCCACGCATTAAACCTAGCCAATTTCTGTAACAAATAATTTTATCTTCCGAGTCGACTGCTGCTACACTGTCTTCATTATCACAAATAGTTGATACTGCTGACTCTACTATTATATCACTGATACCTGCATGATCCTGTTGAGCTGCAAACGCTCTAGAATCTTTTAAAATTTCAATGTGTAAATTATTATTTTTTAAAATAATTGCAGAGGGATTATCGCTTTCTCCTCTATGACCAATAAATTTATCTTCATCTATCAAGCTAGCTAAATCAGCACCTTTAAGAATTTTTAGCCTTCTATCTTTTACAGCAAAGCTTGTTATTTTTTTCCAGCTTAAATCTTTTAATGGAAAATAATTATCTAAAAATTCTCTCCCATACTTAATAACCATTTCACCTCTTAGTGGATCATATCTTTCTGAGACGCTATCTTCTGATTGTTCAATAATATCAGTTCCATAAAGACTATCATATAAACTCATCCATCTAGCATTTGCAGCATTAAGAGCATATCTTGCGTTCATAACGGGCACTACCAGTTGAGGTCCTGCAATTTTTGATATCTCTTCATCAACATCTTTTGTTTCAATTTGAAAATCAGGTCCTTCATTTTTTAAATAGCCTATTTCAATTAAAAATTTTTTATATTCATCAAAATTGAATTCTGATCCCTTGTTTTTCATATGCCAATCATCAATTTTGTCCTGTAAATCTTTTCTAATGCTTATTAATTCTCTATTTTTAGGTGCTAAAACATTTACGGTTTTTTCGAAACCTGCCCAAAAATTTTCTGGTGATATCTCTGTTTCTTTAAGTAACTCATCCTTAACAAATTGAACAAGATCGCTCGATACTTTTAAACTTTTAATATTTATGTATTTTTCTTGCATAGCACTTTCATGACCCCATCTGTATTTTTGCCTGAGAGTTTTGCTCCTTCGGCGGAATTTAATCTCTTTCCAGAGTGTTATGCCTACATCGGTCCTTTTGCCTGAGAGTTTCCGGGGTGGTTGCTCCTTCGGCGCTAAATAATGCTTAGTCTCTCCCGATCATGAATTTCTATCTGTTAAAATTATTTAGTCAATTAATAACAATTACCTTTAAAAATAATTCATCATTTTATGGCCTTTTTTATAATTTAACTATCCGATATAACTAAATTATGAAAAATTACCTTAATTTTGAAAATGAAATTAAAAATCTTGAAAATGAGGTAGAAAAATTAAAGGATCCATATAATCAAGAAGGACTAACAGAAGTTGATACTCAAAAAATATCTAGCACCCAGGCAGAGCTAGATAAAAAACTAAAAGATATTTACTCAAATTTAGATCCATGGCAAACAACTATGGTTGCAAGACATGAGGACAGACCAAAATCCAAATTTTTTATAGACAATTTATTTGAAGATTTTATTTCGTTATCCGGTGATCGTCACTATGGTGAAGATAAATCAGTGTTAACTGGTTTTGCAAAATTCAAAGGAAACTCAGTTTTAGTTATTGGACAGGAAAAAGGTGATGATTTAGATAGCAGAATCGAGAGAAACTTTGGAATGATGAGACCTGAGGGATATAGGAAAACAATTCGATTAATGAATTTGGCAAACAAATTTAATATTCCAATTATTTCTTTTATAGATACTCCAGGTGCATATCCAGGTGTTGGTGCAGAAGAAAGAGGTCAAGCAGAGGCAATTGCAAAATCAATAGAATGTTGCATGGAACTTAAGGTCCCAACAATTGCAATAATAATTGGTGAGGGGGGTTCTGGAGGAGCAATTGCTCTTGCATCATCAAACAAAGTTATAATGTTCGAGAATGCAATATATTCAGTTATATCTCCCGAGGGATGTGCAACTATTCTTTGGAGAGACCCAAAGAAAATGCTCGACGCTGCAAAAGCAATGAAGCTTTCAGCAAAAGACTTATTGAAATTAAAAGTTATCGATGAAATTATTCCTGAACCTTTGGGTGGTGCTCATCGAGATAGAGATACGATGCTTGAAAACTTAAAAACTTCTATCACACAAAATTTAGATTACTTCAAAGACTTATCTCCAGAGGAGATAGCAAATGAAAGAAAAAATAAGTTTTTAAAGATTGGAAGGAATGATGGATTTATAAGCACAACTGAAGATTTAAGTTCATTAACTGTCAAAAAAAATAAATTTGAAAATATTTTAAAATCAAAAAAAATACAAATTGGTATTGGTATAGGTGTTATTTTCTTAGGTTTGATTTTTTTAATAATTTAAAATTATAAAGCTCCACAGCAATTTTTAAATTTTTTCCCTGTTGCTTCACATCTGTCATTTCTTGAAATTTTTTCATTTTTCTTAGTGACAATTAAACATTTTGGATTGTTATTTTTTTCTACATTTCTAATATTTCGATTTGAGGGTTGTTCTTCTTGAACTACTTTTAAATTCATCAAGATTGTAACATAGTCTAATTTTAGTTTTTCTAAGAGGTTAGAAAATAAATCAAAAGCTTCTTTTTTATATTCAACTAGGGGATCCCTTTGACCATAAGACCTTAAACCAACAACTTGTCTTAATTGTTCTAAATATTGAATGTGGGATTTCCAATTTAAATCAATGGATTGCAGAAAAATTCTTTTTTCAATATCTTTTGCATAATCTTCTCCAAGAATCTTAATTCTTTCATTTCTTGTTTCATTAAATTTTGAAAGTATTTTTTCTTTAAGCTCTTCATCTTTAGATGAAATTAATTCCTCAAATTCCTTATCTGTGAAACTTTTTCCTAGAATTTGCTTTATTCTGTTACTAAAATCTGTGCTTTTAGGGTTTGAAAGCTTTTGAATTTTTAGTTTAATTAGGTCCTCAATTATCTCTTTTAGAAATTCGTCAGAATAACCAAAAATATCCCCACTACTCATTGCATTTTTTCTTTGAGAAAAAATAACATGTCTTTGGTCATTAAGCACATTGTCAAATTTTATTAAGGTTTTTCTGATGTCAAAATTTCTTGCTTCTACTTTCTGCTGCGCTCTCTCTAATGCTTTATTGATCCAAGGATGATCTATGCTCTCTCCATCTTTTAGTCCTAACTTTTCGAGCATATTATTCATGGACTCAGACCCAAAAATTCTCATTAAGTCATCCTCTAAACTTACATAGAATACCGAGCTTCCTTCATCCCCTTGTCTTCCTGATCTACCTCTGGCTTGATTATCTACTCTTCTAGATTCCATTCTTTCGGTACCAATCACAAATAGACCACCTAAAGACTTTATTTTATCTTTTTCAATTTTAAGTTGGTCATCATTGATTGAACCTTTTTTTCCACCTAGTTGAATATCAACACCTCGTCCAGAAATACTAGTTGTAATAATTAATGATTTTTCTTTACCTGCATTGGCTATAATTTCTGCCTCATTTTCGTGATTTTTAGCATTAAGAACAACATGTTTAATATTTTTCTTATTTAATAAATTTGAATAAACTTCAGATTTATTAACACTGGATGTAAAAACTAGTATTGGCTGTCCAAGTTGATTACGTTCTATAATTTTATTAATTATTGAATTATTTTTCTCTTCTTCAGTTCTAAATATTAAATCATTAAAATCTTTTCTGATCATTTCTTTATTAGTAGGTATGACCACAACTGATAAATTGTATATTTCAAAGAATTCCTCAGATTCTGTTACAGCAGTTCCAGTACAACCTGCAATTTTTTTATATAGTTTAAAATAATTTTGATAGGTGATCGAAGCTAAGGTTTGATTTTCTGCCTGGACATCAATTTTTTCTTTTGCCTCAAGTGCTTGATGTAAGCCATCTCCAAACCTTCTACCTTCAAGAATTCTCCCTGTTAGCTCGTCAATTATTTTTAAACTTCCATCTTTTACTATATAGTCTTTTCCTTTCTCAAATAAATGATTTGCTCTTAAAGCTTGATTGACATGATGAACTAAATGTAGATTTTCTGGGTCATAAAAATTATCATTTTTTAAAATTCCAGCTTTAGAAAAAAGTTTTTCAACGTTATTAATTCCATCATTAGTTAGAAGAATACTTTTTTCCTTCTCATCTATTTCAAAATCTTTCTCATTTAAAATTCTTACCAGTTTATCTATTGCTAAATACTTTGCAGTCTTATCATCAGCTGATCCAGATATTATTAAAGGAGTTCTTGCTTCATCAATTAAACAGGAATCTATTTCATCAACAATCGAAAATGAATGTTCTCTCTGAACCATCTCATTTTGTGAAAATTTCATATTATCACGAAGATAATCAAATCCTAATTCACTATTTGTTGCATAAGTTATGTCGCAATTATAATTTTTTTTACGCTCCTGATCGTTTTGGTCGTTATTAATAAATCCCGAAGTTAGTCCAAGAAAATTATAAATTTGACCCATTTCTATCGAATCTCTTTTAGCCAAATAATCATTAACAGTTACTATATGAACTCCTTTTCCAAGGAGCGCATTTAAATAAGCTGCCAAAGTGATTGTTAAAGTTTTTCCTTCTCCTGTTCGCATCTCAGCTATTTTTCCTTCATGCAGAACTACACCTCCAATTAACTGAACATCGAAGTGTCTTTCTTTTCGAGTTCTTTTCGAAGCTTCTCTTACAAGTGCGAACGCATCAGGCATTATCTTATCCAATGAATTCCCACTTTTAATAAGATCTCTGAATTCTGCAGTTTTTTTAGGAAAATCTGCATCATCTAAATTTATAAATTTTTCCTCTAGTGAATTTATTTTTTCAACAATCTTATTAATTCTATCAAGCTCTTTTTGGTTGCTTGATTTAATAATTTTTGAGATTAGTTTTAATGGATTAAACATTACTATTTGATTTATTCTTTAAATATTATGTTTAATATATGTATTAAATAAATAATTTAAACAATATGGGAATTAATTTAACCAATTTTCTATCTTCACAATCAAAAAATACCAAAATGATTGATTTTCAAGACCTTGATCATATAGACGGTCTATCAATTTCAGTACTGAGTGCAAATTTATATAAAAACGACAGAGATGATTTATCAATGTTTTACTTCAGAGAAGGTGCAAATCATGCCTCTCTTTACACACAGTCTAAAATTGTTTCTGAAAATATCAAATGGAACTTAAATCAAAAAACAAAAAAAGTGTTTTCTTTAGTTGTTAATACTAGAAATGCAAACGCATTTACAGGAAAACAAGGATATGAAAGTTTAAAAAAATTAGCAGATTTAGTATCAAAAAATTTAACAGATAAACAAAAACAAGATGAGGAAATACCTAAAAAAATAAATCCAAAAGAAATTTTATTTGGTTGTACAGGCACTATTGGAGAAGAGTTTCCATTTGAAAAAATATCTAATCAAATACCAAATTTAATTAATAAAATTCGATATACACAAAATAAATTTATTTGGATGAAAGCAGCACTTGGTATCATGACTACTGATACCAAGCCAAAAATTGCAATGGAAGAATGTAAGATTGGAAGTGAGAAAGTCAAAATTTATGGAATTGCCAAAGGTTCTGGCATGATACATCCTAATATGGCAACAACTTTGGCTTATATTTTTACAGATGCAAGTTTAACTAATGATATTTTAAGTAAATTATTAAAAAAAAATATTTTTAATACTTTTAATGCCATTTCTTGTGATGGAGATACTAGCACGAACGATATGGTATCTATTTTTGCAACTAATAAAGTAAATAATTCACAAGTAAAAAATATAAATGAAAATAAAATTAAAAATTTCGATAGAGCTTTAAATAACGTTTTATTAAATTTAGCTAAAAGAGTTGTTTCAGATGGTGAGGGGGCATCCAAATTTATTTCTATAAATGTTTCTAAATGTAAAAATGAAATAGATGCAAAAAAAATAGCTTTTTCGATAGGAAATTCTCCTTTAGTAAAAACAGCAATTGCAGGTGAAGATCCAAACTGGGGAAGAATTATAATGGCGATTGGTAAAGCTGGACCAAAAATTAATTTAAAAAAACTTTGTGTAAAATTTGGAAATTTAAAGATAGTACAAGAAGGGAAGCTCGACCAAAATTATAGTGAAGAGGAGGCATCTAGATATATGAAAAAAGAAAATATTGAAATTGGTGTTGAAGTTCACACA
>CACMYE010000013.1 GCA_902617825.1 uncultured Pelagibacteraceae bacterium
GAGTAAAAATTCAAGGAGATGAAGATAGAGAAACCCTTCTTAAAAAAGAAAAAGAATACACAATAGCTAGACAAAAAATAGAATTTTCTTTGGAAAGTTTTTACAGAAGTGCAAGTAGTTTAGTTTTCCAATTAAACAAAAGACACGTAACAAGACATATGTCGATTTTCAGATGTATCGATAGAAGATTTGAGACAGGTGAGATTTTTGTTAAATGGGATGAAGCAGCTGATGATGAATGGTTATTATTGATATATATTAAAAATAATTCACCAGACGAAGGCATAGTGATTGAAGACAAAACAAATCCTGAAAAAAATATTTCTCATGAATTTAAAAACAATGAAATTTTTAAGGCTTCAGACACTATGGTAGATTCTTTAACTCATCTAATTGCCAGAAAAAGAGCCAAAAATGGCAATTAATAGAACTAAAAACATTTGGTAATATTAATAATGCTTTTTGGAATTATTTTAATGGTTACTCTGTTCATAATTTTAACTTACGTTCTTTCATGGATAAGGTACTTTAATAGTCTGGATCCAAGACTGGGTCAATCAACTTGGAGGTGGAGTTACGATTACCCTGTAATTGGAGTAAGAGATTTTTCAGATTTAGATGATAGAGAGTTTGTTAGGTTAAGAAGAAAAAGAAACAGAATAATAACATTGATGTATTCAATTGTATTAATAATGTTTATGCTTTCAATGTCATTACTAAGTGAAATAATGATGTTTTTTTTAGCTTAGTTTTTCAATTGTTTCTTATTTTTAAGATATAAAAAATAAGCAACGATTTCATATCCGTAATTAAAAATTGTAAAAATTATTGGAAGTTTAAAAAATTTATATAAAAATCTATATTTAGGTATTTTCTGCCAAACATATAAAAAAGCTTCAGCTCCCTCTAAAACTTTATCATTATCTTTTACATGTAATCGTCTTAAGAGCTGCTTGTCATCTTTTTTAGTCTCTTTTTCTGCTAGTTCATTATTGGTTATATCGATCCAATCTATATCTTTTATTTTTTCTTTTTTATATAAGTTGATTTCGGATCTACAAATTTTACAGGAATTGTTGAAATAAACTTTCATATTATAATAGTTATTCTTTAACAGATTTTTGTACATGTGTAAAAAGAGCAGTTGAAAAGAGAATATAAACCTTTATGTAATTCTTATGAGTATTTTCTTTGATAAATCAGATTTGGCAAGAAAAGATGCTGAAAGTATAGTATCAGATACTTTAAAAAATTGCGATGATGGAGAATTGTATCTGGAGGACTCAAAGTCAGAGTCAATTATCTTAGATGATAATAAGATTAAGAGTTCAAACTATAGTTCTGATTTAGGCTTTGGATTTAGAGCAGTATCTGACGAAGTTGTTGCTTATTCTTATTCAAACGAAATATCAAAAGAGTCCTTGAAAAGTTCCTCAGAAAATCTTCAGTCAACTCTTAAATCAGTCAAAGGAACTTATAATATCGAGATACCAAAATCTAACAAAAAATTTTATAGTGATATAAATCCTATAGAACAAAAAACTTTAAACTCCAAGCTAGAAGTCCTAAATAAAGTGAATGATTACTTAAGAAAAAAGGATGGAGCTGTAAAACAGGTTACTGCAAATTTTTTGGGTGAACATAAGTCAGTAGAAATAATCAGATCAGGTGGTGAGGCAATAACAGATATTAGACCATTAATTAGATTTAATGTTTCTGTAATGCTTGAAAAAAATGGAAGAAAAGAAACAGGTGTATATGGCATTGGAGGCAGACAGGCCTATGATGATTATCTACAAAATGACAACTGGAAAACTGTATGTGAGGAAGCTTTTAGAATTGCTTCAGTTAACTTGGAGAGTAAACCCGCACCAGCTGGCGAAATGAAAGTAGTCTTAGGGCCAGGTTGGCCAGCAATACTAATTCATGAAGCAATAGGACATGGGCTAGAGGGTGATTTTAACAGAAAAAAAACATCAGCATTTCATAATTTAATGGGGCAGAAAGTTGCAAGTGAAGGTGTCACAATTGTTGATGATGGTACCATTGATAACAGAAGAGGTAGTCTTACAATAGACGATGAGGGTACACCAACTGAAAGAACCGTTTTAATTGAAAATGGAATTTTAAAAAACTTTATGCAAGACAGATTAAATGCACGTTTAATGAATACAAGGTCAACTGGTTCAGGAAGAAGAGAAAACTATCGACATGTAGTTTTACCTAGGATGAGAAATACTATGATGTTAAGTGGCAATCAAACTCAAGATGAGATGATCAAATCTGTTGATAAAGGTATTTTTGCTGTGAGCTTTGGGGGCGGACAAGTAGATATAACCTCAGGAAAATTTGTTTTTAATTGTACAGAAGCATACGAAATAATTAATGGCACAATTGGGTCTCCAATAAAGGGAGCGACATTAATAGGAGATGGTCCATCAATTTTAAAGGAAGTTTCAATGGTTGGTAACGATATGATGTTAGACCCTGGTATAGGTACATGTGGAAAAGCTGGTCAAGGAGTTCCTGTTGGTGTAGCACAGCCATCGATATTAATTGACAAAATGACAGTGGGCGGAACAAAACTATAATTAATGATTAAAGATCAAGATTTCTTAAAAGCTAAAGCTGCATATTGTTTAGATGTTGCAAAAAAAATTGGAGCTTCAGATGCAAGTGTTACAATAGGCCACTCTATTTCTGAAACAGTTAATTTTAGAAATAAAAATTTAGATGAGTCTAATCGATCTGATGGATTAGCGTTTAGTATAGATACTTATATTGGTAAAAAAAAATCTTCAATTTCCTCGTCAAATTTATTAGATGAAAATTTAGATATACTTATAGAGAAATGCTATGAAACAACTAAAATTACACCAGAGGATGAGTTTAATTCACTACCAGATAAAAATTTACTTGTAGATAAACTTAAAGATCTAAATATTTATGATAACACCCATATTGATAATGATAAAAAAATTCTATACTTAAAAGAATTAGAAAATATAGCATCAGAGGATAAAAAAATAATTAACACAGAGTCCAGTTTTACTGAAAAAAAAACTAATTTTATTTTAGCAAGTAGTGATGGTTTTTGTAGTGGTTACAAAACATCTTCATTTACTACGTCATGTGTAGCTGTTGCTAAAGACGAAAATAGCATGGAAAGAGACTATGAATATTCAAGTAAAAGATATTTAGATGATATCAAAGATCCCCAGACCTTAGGTAGACTGGCTAGACATCAGACAATTAGAAAATTAAGTCCAAAAAAAATAGGAAGCGAAAAATTAAGTGTCATATTTGACAAGAGAATTGCAAAAGGTATGCTCAGTGCTTTTGCGAGTGCAATTTCATCCTCTGCAATCGCTAGAGGAACTTCATTTCTTAAGGACAAGATTAATGAGCAGATTTTTTCTAATTCTATAAATGTAATTGATAAACCAGATATAATTAAGGGTTTAGGCTCAAAAAATTTTGACTCAGAGGGTATTAAATCTGAAACACTCAATCTAGTTAAAGAGGGTGTGCTTAAAAATTATCTTGTAGATACCTACAATGGTAAAAAACTAAACCTTCAATCAAATGGAAGAAGCGGTGGTACTACAAATTTGTATTTTGAAAATGGAAACCAAAGTTATGATGAGCTATTAAAAACTAATTCAAAATGCATTTATATAACAGAAACAATAGGCCATGGTAGCAATCTTATAACCGGAGATTACTCTGTTGGGGCAACTGGGTTTTTTGTAGAAGATGGTCAATTTAAATATCCAATAAATGAAATAACAATTGCAGGAAATTTTAAGGATATGTTTAAAAATATGTTTTTAGCAAATGACTTAGATTTTGAATATTCAACAAATTCTCCGACTATGATGATTGAGGGCATGACAGTTGCTGGTAAATGAGTAGTTTTTGTGTAATTGGCTCAGGAATTTCTGGAGCAACCATCGCAAATCTTCTAAATAAAAAACACTCTGTTGATTTGTATGATAAAGCAAGAGGCCTAGGTGGCAGATCATCTTTTAAAAGATTAGATAAAATTAGGGGGTTTGATCATGGGACTCAATACTTTTCTCCAAAAACACCAGAATTTAAAAGATTTACTAAAAAGCTAATAGAAAAAAAAATACTAAAAATTTGGAAAGGAAATCATAAATTTTTAAGTGACAAAAAAAAAGAAAATAAAAAACATGTTAAGGTTATTGGCAGAAAAGGAAACAATGACATTAGTAAATATCTTTTAAAAAATGTAAGATGTTATTTTCAAAGTGAACTAAAAAAAATAAATTTCCAAAACAGAAAATGGAATTTAATATTTAATGATGGTGAAGTTAAAAATTATGAAAATTTAATTTTAACATGTCCGTTCCCTCAACTTAAAAAATTGTCAAAAAATTATATTAAAAATTCATTTATAAATACTAAAGTCAAGATGGATGCAAATATAACAATTTTAATAGAAATAAAAAAAACCAACTTAAGTTATAGTAGTTTTTTATTTAAGGATAGAATTCTAGGATGGGCTGGTTACGAAAATAGTAAAAAAAGATTTAAGAGTAAAAGCGATCTTTGGACATTACAAAGTACTTTTAATTGGGCAAATAAAAAAATTAATCAAAATAAAGTACTCAAAAAAACTAATGCTAAAATTTTGATCGATAAATTTTTTAAGTTAACAGGAGTTAAGCGGACAAAAGTACTCTTTTCACTTAATCATGGTTGGAAGTACTCCTCAAATTCAAAACCATTAAAATTAAAAAGTTATTGGAATTCTAGATTAAATCTAGGTGTATGTGCAGACTGGTTTAATGGACCAAGACTGGAGTCAGGATGGATAAGTGCAAATGATCTTTATAAGAAAATAAACAGATAAATTACTCGTAATTTTTTAATCTATATTCCCAATTTCCCATTCTTTTATATGTAACTTTAACTATTAAAGAATTTTTTTTATCCAACCAAATATCAAAATTCAATCTTTTATCATCTGGAAGTGTCATATCTTTGGAGGTTAATTTGAAATGATCAGTCTCATATTCTTGACCATTAATTATAATTTTTTCTTTTCCAACAAAAGTAACTATCTGTTCTTTAATACTACCTGATATTGGGCTTATTTGGCTACTAGCTTGTAATATTTTATGACTCCACCAGTTTCCAATTGTATTTTCAAGGGGGGCTTCACCAGAGAAAGAAGAACCTACAATATCAAATTTTTTGGTTTCTTTATTTAAAGTTAAGTTTACAAACTTTTCTTTTTTGTTCTGTAAAGTTTTTGAGTTAAAAGAAATCAATTGATCTTTCAAATATTTTTCTTCACCAATACCCTCTACTTCAAAAACTATTGCTCCCAAAAGTTTTACTTCAAATTTGAATTGGTTAGTCACTAGAGTCACATCATCTTTTTGTGAAAAAAAATAATAATTATATCCAATTAATTCATTATTTCTTAAAATTTCCATCTCAATTTTTTTATAGTTACTGTAATGACCAATATGAGCATACGAGGCAAAGCAAATAAAAATAAATATGATGCTGAGTGAGATTTTTTTCATTATAAGCAAGTATTAATAATTTTATAAGTAACAGTATAATATGTTTTTATCCATTAAAAATATCCCCAAAGTATATTGGAGCTCAGATAAAAGCTTTAACTTCAAACCAAAATTTTCAACCTCATTTTTTTTAATTTTTGGTTTAATTATATTTGGTTTTGGAGAGGGATTATTAATATTATCAACTACAGGAAATTCTCCCTGGTCTGTACTAGCAGAGGGAATATCAAAAAATTCTAAATTATCTATCGGTGCAGCAACATTTCTGATTAGTGTAAGTGTCCTTTTTTTATGGATATTTTTTAGACAGAAGCCAGGCCTTGGCACTATTTTTAATATAATTATTATTTCTGGAATAATAGATGTTACTTTATATTTTTTTGATCCACCTTCATCTAACATAATAAAATATTTATTAGCAATATTTTCAGTAATACTGGTTGGCATAGGTAGCGGTATTTATTTAGTAGCAAATCTTGGACCAGGTCCAAGAGATGGATTAATGACTGGACTAACAAAAGTTACAAACTTACCTATTGCTTTAGTCAGAGCATTTTTAGAAATTTCAGTTGTAATAGCTGGATGGTATCTAGGTGGAACGGTAGGCGTTGGAACCTTGATTTTTGCTTTTGGAATCGGTCCCTGCGTTGCTTTTGGATTATTTATTGTTAATAAAATTTTTAGTTAGGCTGCTGCCCCAGATTTTTCACTTCTTTTTCTTTCATGAGGATCAAGAATAGATTTTCTTAGTCTACAAGACTCAGGAGTAATTTCTAATGCTTCGTCCGTGTTAAGCATACTAAGTTGTTCCGCAATAGACATTTTTCTTACTGGAGTGAGAATAACGTTTTCATCTGTGCCTTGTGTCCTCATATTTGTTAATTTTTTCCCCTTCATAACATTGATTATCATATCACCTGGTTTTGGAGACAATCCAACTATCATCCCAGGATAAACAGGATCGTTATGTGTTACGAACATTTCTCCTCTGGCCTGCAAGTTAAATATAGCAAAAGCTACTGCTTTACCTTGCTCCATTGCAATTAAAGCCCCATTTCTTCTCCCTTCCATTTCACCTTCAAAAGGCCCATAGCTATGAAAAATCCTATTAATAACACCATTACCTTTTGTAAGGGTTAAAAATCTGCTTGTGTAACCCATTAATCCACGTGTTGGGGCATGAAAAATAAGTCTTTTTTTATCTTTACCAGTATCTTTTAAATCAATTAATTTACCTTTACGTCTATTAATAGAGTCTATTACTTTTGATGAGAATTCTTCATCTAAATCCATTGTAATCTCTTCAATGGGTTCTAGTTTTTTTCCACTTTCATCAATTTGATACAAAACTTTAGGTGGACTGACTGTCATCTCAAATCCTTCTCTTCTCATTTGGGTAAGTAAAATTTCTAACATAAGCTCACCTCTACCGCTTACAACAAATGAGTCATTGCCATCGTTTTCAGAAAAAGTAATTCCTACATTATTCTGAGCCTCTTGAAGCAGTCGATCTCTAATTTGAGTACTTGTAAGTTTTTTACCTTCTTTTCCTGCAAGGGGAGATGTGTTAACAGTTATTGTGATAGACATTGTAGGCGGATCTATTGGTGTCGCTGAAATAGGTTCATTTACATCTAAATCACAAATGGTATCTGCAACATTAGCCTTTTCTAATCCAGCTATCACTACAATATCCCCAGCCTCACCAACTTCAATTGGCACTTTTTTAGTTCCCTCATATCTAAAAATTTTAGTCAGTTTCCCTTCATCCACTTTTTCACCTTTTAAATTAATTGCTTTTATTGATTGATTAGCTTTTGCAGTTCCTTGGGTAATTCTGCCTACTAAACTTCTTCCTAAAAAACTATCTGCATAAAGAAGTGTAGATAACATTGCAAAAGGTTTTTTTTTTTCAAATTTTGCTGGTTTTACATGATCAAGAATTAAATCCAAAAGTGAATTTAAATTTTCTCTAGGTCCGTCCACTTCTGTGTCCGCCCATCCAGATCTGCCACTTGCGTATAAAACTGGGAAATCTAGTTGCTCCTCATTTGCATCTAGGCTCACAAATAAATCAAATGTTTCATCTAAAACTTCATTAGCCCTCTGATCAGCTTTATCAAGTTTGTTAATCACAACAATTGGTTTAAGACCTTGTTTTAAAGCTTTAGATAATACAAACTTTGTTTGGGGCATTACTCCTTCTGCTGAGTCTATAAGTAGTAGTGCACCATCAGCCATGCTTAAAACTCTTTCAACTTCTGCAGCAAAGTCTCTGTGACCTGGGGTATCAATTATATTTATTCTTGTATCTTTCCAATTAATTGAGGCAGGTTTTGCTAAAATTGTAATTCCTCTTTCTTTTTCTAATTCACCAGAGTCCATTAGCCTTTCATCAACGACTTCATTTTCTCTAAAAGATCCACTTTGCTTCATTAAATTATCAATCAAAGTAGTCTTGCCGTGGTCTACGTGGGCAATAATGGTGATGTTTCTTATATCATTTGTCATAAAATGTGGTTCTTATACATATTTAATTAATTTTTAAAACTTAAAAAAATCTAATGTTTATTGGAAATTTTATTAAATTTGATGTTTAATTTGCTTTTTTCTGCTTTTCTTTTTTAAGTTTTCTCTTTTCTTTAAAACTTAATTTAGCTTTTTTTTTAATACTAGAGTCTTTAAAGGATTTTCCACTATATCTTTTTGACATATAATTATTCTATACAAAAAAAAGGCCATCATAAGATGGCCTTTTTAAATTTTGTATTTGAGTGGGATTACATTCCCATACCACCCATACCGCCCATACCGCCCATTCCACCAGGCATACCAGCAGGCATTCCACCACCAGCATCTTTTTCTTCTGGTTTGTCAGCAATCATTGCTTCCGTAGTTACTAATAATCCAGAAATTGACGCAGCATCTTGTAGAGCTGTTCTCACAACTTTAACTGGGTCAATGATACCTTTAGCAAACATATCGCAATATTCTTCGCTTTGTGCGTCATATCCATGAGTTTTTTTCTTCTGCTCTAACAATTTTCCAACAACTACTGAACCATCTACACCAGCATTTTTAGTTATTTGTCTGATAGGAGCTTCTAGTGCTTTTCTCACAAGTTCAACACCAGCTTTTTGATCATCTCCTTTTGCTTTGACTTTTTCTAAGTCTTGAGCAGCATAAAGAAGCGCACATCCACCACCTGTTACAATACCTTCTTCAACAGCAGCTCTAGTTGCATTTAAAGCATCTTCAACTCTATCTTTTCTCTCCTTAACCTCTACTTCAGTAGCACCACCAACTTTGATAACCGCAACACCACCTGCAAGTTTAGCAAGTCTTTCTTGAAGTTTTTCTCTATCATAGTCAGAAGTTGTTTCATCAACTTGTTGTTTTATTGAACCACATCTTGCTTCAATATCAGACTTTTTACCACTACCACTTACAATAGTGCTATTATCTTTATCGACTTTAATTTTTTTACAAGAACCAAGATCCTCAAGTTTAACATTTTCAAGTTTAATTCCTAAATCTTGAGAAATTACCTGTCCACCAGTTAGAATAGCAATATCTTCAAGCATTGCTTTTCTTCTATCACCAAAGCCTGGAGCTTTTACTGCCACAACTTTTAGTCCACCTCTTAATTTGTTTACTACTAAAGTTGCTAAAGCTTCACCTTCAACGTCTTCAGAAATAATCATTAATGGTCTTCCAGATTGCACAACTGCTTCTAAAAGAGGAACCATTGGTTGTAAGTTTGTTAGTTTACTCTCATGAAGTAAGATATAAGGATTATCTAACTCTGTAGTCATCTTATCACTATTAGTTATAAAGTATGGTGATAAGTACCCCCTATCAAATTGCATACCTTCAACAACATCTAACTCAGTATCGATTCCTTTTGCTTCTTCAACAGTGATAACACCTTCATTACCAACTTTTTGCATTGCTTTAGCAATCATTGAACCAATTTCTTTATCACCATTAGAAGAAATTGTACCAACTTGAGCTATTTCATCACTATCCTTAACTTTTTTAGCAGATGAAATAAGATTTTCTTTTACTGCGTCTACAGCAGAATCAATTCCTCTTTTGACATCCATTGGATTCATTCCAGCAGTAACATATTTTACACCCTCTGTTACAATTGCTTGAGCTAAAATAGTTGCTGTCGTTGTTCCGTCTCCAGCTTCTTCATTAGTTTTGCTAGCAACTTCTTTAACCATTTGAGCACCCATGTTCTCAAACTTGTCATCAAGATCAATTTCTTTTGCAACTGACACACCATCTTTTGTAATTCTTGGGGCACCATAAGATTTATCCATTACAACATTTCTTCCTTTTGGACCCAAAGTGACTTTAACAGTATCAGCTAAAATATTTACACCCCTCATCATTGCCGCTCTTGCTTCAGCGTCAAATTTAATTAGTTTTGCCATTTTATTTTCTCCTTTAAATTAAATTACTTACCCGAAATACCCATAATGTCAGACTCTTTCATTATGCTGTATTCTTTACCATCAATTTTGACTTCAGTTCCTGACCATTTGCCAAATAAAACTTTGTCACCAACTTTAACATCCATTGGAATTAGTTTTCCATCTTCTGTTTTTGCACCACCACCAACAGCAACTACTTTTCCTTCCTGTGGTTTTTCTTGTGCAGTATCTGGAATGATTATCCCACCAGCAGTTTTTTCACTACTGTCTAATACTTCGATTAATACTCTGTCATGTAACGGTTTGAACTTCATAAATCTCCTTTATAATTCTATATAAATATGGGCTTCATATAGATATTACGCCATCTATTTCAAGACTGGATATTCAAATACCATCTAATAATGCTAGGAAATTCAAGATTTTATGGTTTATACCTTATTTAATGAGTAAAAATTTAGATACAGACGGCCTTTGTTCAATTGCCCATAGATATGATCTATTTTATATAGATTTATGGGGTGTTGTTCATAATGGCATTAAACTTTATGAAGGTGCGATTGGTACTCTAAAAGAGCTTAAAAGAAATAATAAAGATTTTGTTTTATTAACTAATGCACCACGACCAAATGATACTGTCAAAAAATTTTTAGAGAAAATGGGGATGGAAGAAGAGCTAAGAGATCATGTTTTTACTTCAGGTGAGGCAGCCCTAAATTACCTAAAAAAATCATACTCATCAAAAAAATTTTTTCACATAGGCCCTCCAAGAGATTTTGACTTATTTAATCCTTTTAAAAAAAATAAATCGAGTGATCTTGTGGATAGCGAATACTTACTATGTACAGGACTATTTGATGATCACAACAACGATTTGAATTATTATAAAAATTTATTCGAAGCTCATATTCATAAAAAGATGATATGCACAAATCCTGATTTAATTGTTGATCGTGGAAATGTTAGAGAGTTATGCGCAGGTTCAGTTGCAATGGTTTTCGAAAAAATGGGTGGAGAAGTGGTATACTTTGGAAAACCACATGCTGAAGTATATAATCTATCTATCGATAACTTAGATAAAAGAACTTTGGCAATAGGAGACAATTTAAATACTGATATTAAGGGAGCTAACTTATTGAATTATGACTCGTTATTAATTTCTAATGGTATTCATAAGTTAGAAATTTTAAATAAGGGAATTTCAGAGGTATCTAAAGAATATGAAACAGTTGTAAACTATACTCAGTCGGATCTTAGATGGTAAAATTATATAAAAACTTTAACATAAAAAATATTCATAAAAATTCTATAATTTTAATAGGAAATTTTGATGGAGTGCATTTGGGTCATCAGAAATTATTTAAATTAGCAAACTCATATAAGAAAAAATATAAGCTTAAAATTGGTGTGGTTAATTTTGACCCAATGCCTAAAATGTTTTTCAATAGATCTCTTAAAAATTTTAGGATAACAAGTATCAGTCAAAAAGTAGATTTACTTAGTAAATTGAAAGTAGATTTTATTATCACTAAAAAATTTGATAAGTTATTTTCTAAAACAAAATCAATTAATTTTATTAAAGAAATTTTATATAAAAAATTAAAATCAAAATTTATATTTGTTAGTAATAATTTTAGATTTGGTAATAATAGAGAGGGAAATGTAGATTTATTAATTAAAAATGAAGATAAATATAATTTTAAAGTAGTTAAACCAGAACCACTAATCAAGCAGCTAAAAATAATTTCATCAACACTTATTAGAGTTCTTTTGGAAAAAGGATATTTAGAAAAAGCAAATAAACTTTTAAACAGAAAATGGACAATAAATGGAGTAGTTCAAAAAGGACGACAAGTTGGCAAAAAAATTGGTTTTCCTACATGCAATATCGATATTAAAGATTATGTTTTGGCAAAGCCAGGCGTATATGCGGTAAGAGTATTGGTTCCTAATAATTCCAAATATCTTAAAGGAATTGCAAATCTTGGATATAGACCAACATTTAATCAAAAAAAAATCTTACTTGAGGTTCATTTATTCAATTATTCTGGAAATCTTTATAATAAACTCTTATCAGTGGAGTTTATAAAGTTTATTAGAGAAGAAAAAAAATTTAAAAATGTTAATCAATTAAAGTCTCAAATTAAAAAAGATTTAAATATTGCTAAAAAAACTAAATGAGTAATTCCCAAATAAACCTTCCTAAAACTGCTTTTTCAATGAAAGCTAATTTGCCTGCAAGGGAGCCAGAAATTTTAGAATATTGGCAAAAGATTAACCTTTACAGGGAGTTAAGAAACTCAAGCAAAGGAAAAGAAAAATTTGTCCTCCACGATGGTCCTCCATATGCAAATGGTAATATTCATATGGGAACTGCTCTTAATAAAATTTTAAAAGATATAATTGTAAAATTCCATCAAATGGATGGTAAAGATTCTATCTATGTTCCTGGATGGGATTGTCATGGGTTGCCAATCGAGTGGAAAATTGAGGAGCAATATAAAAAGAATAAAAAAAATAAGAATGATGTTCCAATAGTAGAATTTCGTAAAGAATGTAGATTGTTTGCAGAAAAATGGATTGAGGTACATAAAGGTCAATTTAAACGTTTGGGTGTAGTAGGTGATTGGGAAAATTACTACTCAACTATGAGTTATGATGCTGAGGCTCAAATTGTAAGAGAGCTTGGCAAGTTTTTAAAAGAGGGAAGTTTATACAGAGGTTTTAAACCAGTATTATGGTCTACTGTTGAAAAAACTGCTTTAGCAGATGCAGAAGTTGAATATCAAGATCATAAATCAGATACTATTTATACATCTTTTCCTATTAAAAAATCTAACTTAAAAGATCTTGTAGGTAGCGATATAATTATTTGGACTACAACTCCCTGGACAATTCCAGCCAATAGGGCACTGGCTTATAATGAAGCTCTTGATTATGTTCAGTTGGAATTAAATGATGATAGTGATTTTAAAAAAAGAAAAATTGTAGTCGCAGAAGCCTTACTGCAGTCAGTCATTAATGATTGTAAAATAAAAAATTACAAAAAAATTAAAACATTTAAAGGTAAGGAATTAAAAGAAACTATCTGTAATCACCCTTTTTTAGATCTAGGTTATGACTATGATATCCCAATGTTAGATGCAAGGTTTGTAACAACTGAGCAGGGAACGGGCATTGTTCATTGCGCTCCAAGTCATGGACCTGATGATTTTAATTTATGTTTAAATAATGGAATTAAAGCAATTGAAACAGTTGATGGAGATGGAAAATATACAAAAAATGTAAGCTTGTTTGAAGGTATTCATATTTTTAAAGCAAACCCAATAGTAATTAAAAAACTTAAAGAGCAAAAAAAATTATTATCAAATGGGGAGCTTGTGCACTCCTATCCACATTCTTGGAGATCAAAAGCTCCACTAGTTCATAGAGCCACTCCACAATGGTTTATATCCATGGAGAGCCATAAGCTGAGAGATAAAGCTTTGAAAGCAATTAATGATACAACTTTTTATCCCAGCAAGGGAAAAGAGAGGTTAAAATCAATGATAGAAACTAGACCAGATTGGTGTGTGTCAAGACAAAGAGTGTGGGGCGTTCCTCTACCAATTTTTGTTAATAAAAAAACCAAAGAAATCTTAGTAGATGATAAAGTTAATGAGAATATTGCATCAATTTACGAAAAAGAGGGATCAGATTGTTGGTTTTCAGATAATCCACAAAGATTTTTAGGAAACAAATACAAAGCTGAAGATTATGATAAGTTGAGCGATATTGTTGAGGTTTGGTTTGATAGTGGGTCCACGCACTCATTTGTTCTTGAAAAAAGAGAGGATTTAAAGTGGCCAGCATCAATGTATTTAGAAGGATCAGATCAACATAGGGGCTGGTTTCATTCATCATTATTAGAATCATGCGGTACCAGAGGGAGAGCACCATTTGAAAACATTTTGTCCCATGGATTTGTTGTGGATGGCAAAGGATTAAAAATGTCAAAATCTTTAGGAAATGTAATTGCTCCTGAAGATATTTTAAAAAAATATGGTGCAGATATTTTAAGAATTTGGGTAGCATCATCAAACTATTCGGAGGATTTAAGAATAGATTATTCAATTCTTGACCAACATGCCGAGTCTTACAGAAAAATTAGAAATACCTTCAGATATCTGCTTGGAAATATCAAAGATAATTTTGAAGAAATTGATTTTGAAAAAGTAAATTTAAATGAATTGCCAGAACTAGAACAATTTATGTTACATAAATTATATTCTTTAGATTTAAATTTTAAAAAATATTTTAAAAATTATGATTTTCATAATTTGTATAAAGAAATACTCAATTTTTGTACAGTAGATCTGTCTGCGTTTTATTTTGATATAAGAAAGGATACATTGTATTGCGATGCTATAGATTCAAAAAAAAGAATGTCAACTATAATAATGTTAAATATAATTTTAAATTCATTGTTAAAATGGTTTGCACCAATTTTATCTTTTACTACTGAAGAGATTTACAGATTGTTGTTTAAAGATAATAAAAGTATCCATTTAAAAAAATTTATAGATTTTCCAAATAACTTTGCTAATGAAAAATTATATCAAAAATGGTTAGAGTTGATCAAAATTAGAAATATTTGTAATATTAGTATTGAGGAAAAGCGAGCTAATAAAGAAATTGGATCAAGTTTAGAAGCAGACCTAAATATTCTACTAGATCAAAAATTAAGGGAAATTACAAAGAATATAGATTTTTCAGAACTTTGCATAACATCAAAAGCTGAGATTTTTTTTGAGGAAAACGTAGAAACAACTGCGCGAACCACAAAAGCAAAAGGAACAAAGTGTACTCTGTGTTGGAAAATTAGTGAAAATACTTGTGATAGAGATCATTGTCCTAAAAATACTTAATGAGTGTAATTAGTAATCACAAAAATTCTTATATTAATTTTATAATAATTCTTTCGATTTTTATTTTAGATAGATTAACTAAGATTTATGTGATTTACTTAGATAAAACAAATAGTGGCTCTGAAATATTTTCGTCAAAATTTTTGAATGTATATTTGATTTGGAATGAAGGAATAGCTTTTGGGTTACTTTCATTTAATCAGAATATATTTTATAATTTTTTAACACTTTTTATAGTGATAATTATATTTATAATTTTATATATGATTACTATAAGTAGTGGACTTAAAAAATACTCTTTACTTATGATACTAGGAGGAGCATTAGGTAATGTTTTTGATAGAATAATTTACAAAGCGGTTCCAGACTTTATTGATTTTCATGTAGGTAACTTTCACTGGTTTATTTTTAATGTATCAGATATATTTATATCTGTGGGTGTAATACTAATGGTTATTTTAGAACTATTTGATAAACCTAAAAAATATAAATGAAAAATCTAAAAATTTTTATCTTTTTAAATATAGCAATTTTGCTTTTAACTTCATGTTCAACAGTTAAAAAGGGATTTCAAAACCCTAAAAAAAATAATAGTGATGAATTTTTGGTCGAAAAGAAATCTCCACTAGTTATGCCACCAGATTTTGACGAATTACCAATTCCTAAAAAAAAAGATAATAAGATAGAAACTGAAAAAAATAGTATAAAAGAACTTATCACAGAAAATGCTTCAGATAACACTGATACCAGTGAAGAAAATAAAGATTTAGAAGTCTCTATTCTAGATAAAATAAATTAATGTTGACTAAAAATATTAAGTTTAGAGAATTTAAAATTAAAAAAAATAGTCTAAAAGTTGAAAATGATCTTAAAAAATTATTAAGAGAGAATAATTCTGTTATCAAATCTTTAACAAAAAATTATATAAATAATTTCAAAGTAAAAAAAATATCGAAGTATAAAAAATTTTTAGATTACAGAATTATTGGAATGGGTGGGTCTACATTGGGTACTCAGGCAATCTATGATTTTTTAAATTTTAAAATTAAAAAAAAATTTACTTTTTTAGACAATCTCAATTCTTCGGAAAAAAAAATCGATAAAAAAAAATATCTGAATCTAATTATTTCAAAATCAGGTAATACTATTGAAACAAGTATAAATTCAAATATTTTTATCAAAAAAAATCAAACTAATATTTTTATTACTGAAAATAA
This sequence comes from uncultured Pelagibacteraceae bacterium, assembly GCA_902617825.1. GTDB lineage: Bacteria > Pseudomonadota > Alphaproteobacteria > Pelagibacterales > Pelagibacteraceae > Pelagibacter. Next base: position 16,128 of record CACMYE010000013.1, read on the forward strand.
TCAAAACCATTTAAGAAAAATAGCTGAAAAGTTAAAAGCTGAAATAGTTGATCACAATAACTTTATAGGTGGCAGGTATTCAGTTTTGTCAGAGGTAGGCATGTTGCCTGCTGAGTTAATGGGTTTAAATATTAAAAAATTTAAACAATTAAATAATATTATTAAAAATAAGAAATTTTTGAAAAACTTAGTAAACAATGTTTCAGCTCAACTTCATTTTATCAAAAACAAAAAATATAATTCTATAATTATAAATTATGATAAAAAATCTCAAAATTTACTTAACTGGTATCAACAATTAGTTGCTGAAAGTTTGGGTAAAAATAAAAGTGGTTTGCTACCAATAGTTTCAAATATGCCGAAAGATAACCATAGTGTAATGCAGCTATACTTAGACGGTTTTAAAAGCAACTTTTTTACTTTTTTTTATGTAAAAGAAAATAATTCTTTAAAAGTTACAAATAATAAAATATTTAAATCACAGAACTATTTAGGCAATAAAAATATTGACCAAATAATTTTTGCACAAAAGCAAGCTACAGAAAACGTGTTTAATAAAAAAAATATACCATTTAGAGGTTTCGAAATTTATAATCGTGATGAAAAAACTTTGGGTGAACTTTTTTGTTTTTTTATACTTGAAACAATTTTAATAGGAAGATCTTTAAAAATAAATCCATTTGATCAACCAGCTGTAGAACTAATTAAAACTGAAACTAAAAAAATACTTACTTAAAATAAGATCCGAAAATTATTTTTGAAATTCCATATTTTTTTTCCTCAATAACCTGAAAAGATTTGGGAAAGTTATCGATTTGATTTTTATGTCTATGTATAATTATAATTCCTTGAAAATTTAATATCTTATAAAAAAGAAGTGAGTCTATTAAATTTGTTAAATCTTTTTCTTTGTATGGTGGATCTAAAAAAATTATATCAAATTTATTTTTAAAACTTTCAAAATCAAAATTACTTAAAATATTCTTTTCGATTATTTCAAAACTTTTAATTTGTTTTAAATTATGTAAATTTTTTTTTAAAATTGGTAAAATACCAATATAATTCTCTACAAAGGTAACAAACTCTACATTTCGAGACAAACATTCTAAACCAAATGAACCTGTGCCAGCAAAAAGATCTAGCACTTTTGCTTTTTTGAGATTTATTGAAAACTTATTTGAATGATTGATAATATTGAAAATTGACTCTTTAGTCATATCTTTTAATGGCCTTGTACTTAAATCTTTAGGCTCTAAAATTTTTTTTCCTTTAAAAACTCCTGAAATAATTCTCATTAATCAATTACTTTGTATCCAATATCTTTTCTGTAGAAACCTTTTTTCCAATTCAAATTATCTAAGTTATTATGAATATTTTTTCTACATATGTTAAAATCATTTGATAAAGAAATAAAATTTAACACACGACCACCCGTTGCAAAAATCTTGTTGTCGTTATTTTTGGTTCCTGCGTGAAATAAAAAATTATTCTTATCCAATTTAATTTTTTCCAAATTCTTTATTTCAATATTTTTCTTATAAGTTTCAGGATAACCTTCTGAGCACAAAACAACGCAAACACTTTTTTTGTTTGACCATTCAATTTGAACCTCATCAAGGTTTTCATTTACACAAGCAATAAATATATCTACAATATCTGAATTTAATGTTGGAAGTATTGTTTGACATTCTGGATCTCCCATCCTTACGTTATATTCTATAAGATATGGTTCATTATTTACTATCATTAGACCAACATATAAAAAACCCTTGTATTTTGCGCCAAGGTCTGAAAGTCCTTTTAGTGTTGGATGAATAATTTTATTAAATATTTTTTTTTCTAGATTATCATTTATTAGTCTTGATGGTGAGTATGCACCCATACCACCAGTATTTTTTCCAGTATCACCTTCCCCAACTCTTTTATGATCTTGAGCTGTTCCAAATTTTTTAATAGTTGCCCCATCGCTTATAATAAAGAAACTCATTTCTTCTCCTTCTAAAAATTCCTCAAATAAAATATTTTTAGCTACACCAAATTTACCACCAAATATTTCTTCAACTGCCAAGTTAGATTCACGGATATTTTTACAAATATAAACTCCTTTACCAGCAGCTAAATTATCAGCTTTAATTACTAATGGATGTTCAGCATTTTTTAAAAATTTTTTTGAGTCTTCTCTATTTTCAAAAATTTCAAATCTTGATGTAGGAATATTATAGTTTTTACAAATATTTTTTGTAAAAATTTTTGACCCTTCTAACCGAGAGGCTATTTTATTTGGTCCAAACACTTGAATTTTAAACTTTTCTAAATAATCAACAATTCCATTTACTAATGGATCCTCAGGACCAACAACAACTATATCAATTTTTTTATCAATAATGAAATCATGAATTTTTTTAAAATCATTTATTTCAATATTTATGTTTTCAGCCAATTCTTTTGTACCAGCATTCCCAGGTATACAATAAATTTTTTTTATTTTTTTTGATTTTGACACTGAAAAAGCAATTGCGTGCTCTCTGCCACCGCTTCCAAGAATTGCAATTTTCATATAAGTATTTATATATCTTATAAATGAAAAATAAATTAGCTAAATTAAAATATTTACCTAATAATTTTAATATAATTGAAAACGGCGATCACGTTATTTGTGCAGTTTCTCAAAAAAAAATTTTATTAGAAAATTTAAATTATTGGAGTGTTAAAGATCAAGAAGCATATTTTTCATATGTCGAAGCATCAATTAAAAGAGAAAAAGATAAATCTTAAAATTAATTTTTCCATCTGTTATGAGTCCAAATCCACTGATCTACATTCTTTAATATCATCTTTTCGAGAACATTATTAAGAAACACTGTAATTTCATTTATAGTTTTTGTCTTACTTATTGTAATTGGTTTTGAAACATACATTTTGAAAAAAGTTTTCTTATATCTCTCGATATAAATTGGAACTACAGCACAACCATATTTTTTTACTAACTGAGCTGGTATAGTAGTTGTCGTTGCTGAATGTTTGAAAAAAGATACTTTTTCTCCTTCTCTAACTCTCTGATCAATCATGAGAGCAATTGATCTTCCTTTTTTTATATTGCTTAGTATTTCTCTTGTTCCTGCTCTACCTTTTTTAATTTGTAGCTTACAAATATCTCTCTTTCTTATTTTTTCCATTGTATTGTTTAAATACTGATTATTTAGGGGTCTATAGATTGCTGCACAATCAATACCACTTTTTTCAATTTGCATAGCCATCAACTCAAAATTATTAAAATGTCCTGAAACAAAAACTACTTTTTTTTTTCGACTTTTAATTTCTTTAAGGTATTCATTTCCCTCAATAGATATAAATTTTTTTAATTTGTCATTTTTGAAATTCTTAAGGTGCACGTACTCAGCAAAAATTCGACCATAATTTCCCAATACGTTCGAAGCTATTTCTGTTTGATTTGCCTTAATTCCAGCTTTTTCAAGATTTTTTATAATTAATGATTTTGATCTAAAAAAGGGACCAAAAGATTTACCAATTAAAAAACCAAGATTAGAAGAAAATCTAAATCCCAAAAATTTAAATATACAGAATAAAATACTAATTAGTATAAATTGAGCTAAGTGATTAATTTTGTTCATCAATATTAAATAAAATTTTTTGTAGTTTATCTTGGTTGTCTATTTTAAGTTTTATTCTTAAGAAATTAATACCCCTTTTTTGTTTTTTATCTAAACGAAAATAATCCTTTTCTGTTGTAATAATATTTAATTTATCTTTTTTTGCTGTATTTTTAATGTTAAGTATTTCATTGTTAGGTATTTTGTAGTGATCTGGATAAATAATTTCCTTTTTAATTTTGAAATTGTTTCTTATTAGCGTTCTCTTGAATTCATGTGGATTTCCAATGCCACAAAACATTAAATAATTTTTTTTTCGGTCAAATTTTTTTAGTTTTAATACTTGATAATTAGCTTCAAAAATTTTAATTTTTTTATTTATAGACTGAATTTTATCATAAAGTTTTGTATTTCTTTTATCTCCAATCAAAAATGCTACTTCGTAATTTTTAATTTCATGAAGGCTCTCTCTTAAGGGGCCCGAAGGTATTAAGAAACCATTTCCATAACCCTCATCAGAGTTAAAACAGACAATCTTTAAATCATAAATTATATTTTTTTGCTGTAACCCGTCGTCTAATAAAGCTACCTGGAATTTTTTTTTTTCTGCAACCTGTAAGGAATTAATTCTATTTTTTTTTGAAATAACAAATCCATTTTTTTTTAGAAGATTAATTTCATCTATATGACTGTTATAATTTTTTTTAATAAAAACATATTTGAATTTTTTTTTAATTATTTTACTTAATTCAATTGTTAAAGATGTTTTACCTGTACCTCCAATAAATATATTGCCAATACAAATTGTTTTAATACTAAATTTTTCTTTTGGATAAATTTTTTTTATTATATTAATAAAGTATGTGACTGTTGTTAAGGGAAGTAATAAAAATGATAAAATACCCTTGTTAACCCAAAATTTTGGTTTATATAATTTCATGTTATATATTTCATAAGATAATGAATATTTTTATTTAAAATTTTTTCTCCAATATTAAAAATTTTTTCAGTTTTAGAGATAGATAATTTTTTATATAATTTGTTTTCAATTTCCTTTTGCATTTTTTTAATATTTGAGGTGGTTACAGATATTTTATTTTTAGTTAAAAATGCATAAATTTCCTTAAAATTGTCAATATTAGGCCCATTAATAATATAATTTCCAAGTCGTGCAGGTTCCAAAGGGTTTTGCCCTCCATGTTTTACAATAGATCCACCAACAAATGTAATTTTACTCAATTGATAAAACTTTGTAGCCTCACCGTAAGTATCCACTAAATATATATCTGTATTTTTTTTAAGTTTATTGCCAGAAGAATGTTTAATTATTTTCAAATCTATCTTTTTTAAATTATTAACGATTTCATCGGATCGATTTATATGACGTGGAATGACAATGGTTAGTAATTTCTTAAAATTTTTCTTTATATTCTTGTGAAGTCCTGCAATTAAGATTTCTTCCTCACCATGAGTACTAGCCGCACATAGTATTTTAAAGTTTTTAAATTTTTTTTTAACTGAAAATTTATTACTAGTATTTATTTTATTGTTTCCATAAAATTTTAGATTTCCAGCAATATGAATATTTTTTGTTCCTAATTTTTTTAGAAATTTTTTTGTTTCCAAGTTAGATGGAAGAGCCAAAGAAATTTTGCTAAAAATATCATTTGCAAATTTTCCAAAAATTTTCCACCTTTCAAAACTTTTCTTAGTAAGTCTAGCGTTTATTAAAATTAAAGGAACTTCTTTTTCATATAAATTTTTAAACATGTTTGGCCAGATTTCTGAATCTACAAAGACAGCTAATTGTGGCTTCCAGATACTAATGAACTTATTAGTCAAATAATTTGTATCTAATGGATAATACTTATGAAAAGTTTTCTTAAATTTATAATTTTTAAAAATTTTTGCTGAACTTTTAGTAGAAGTGGTAAGTATTATTTGTTTTATATTTTTATTTTTTTCAACTTTTTTTATAACTGGAATTATACTCATTAATTCACCTACACTTGCAGCATGAAACCAAACAGATACAAAATTATTTTTTTTTGAATAGAAACAAAATTTTTCTTGAAATCTATTAGGATCTTCTTTTCCTTTAATTAATCTAAATAAAATTAAAATTGGTGAGAATAAAAAAACTAAGTTTGATATAACACTGTATATAAAATACATTAACTTCTTTTTATCTGTTTATCATAAAAGTTTTTATAGACTTTTGAATTTAATAATAAATTTTCGTGATTACCTGAGTCTATAATTTTTCCTTTATCGACAACATATATTTTTTCTGAATTTAGAATGGTAGATAGTCTATGCGCAATTACAATGGTAGTTTTATTAGAAGTCAGTGTATTTAAAGCTGTTTGAATTTTCTCCTCAGTTTCTGAGTCTAAAGAAGAGGTAGCTTCATCAAGAAGTATTATGTTACTTTTTTTTAAAAAAGCTCTAGCTATAGACAGTCTCTGTTTTTCACCTCCTGATAATTTAACACCATTTTCTCCAATAATTGTCTCAAAACCTTTATCTAATTTTTCAATAAACTCCTTACACATAGACAATTCTGCAGCTTTAAAAACTTCGTCGTCGGTAGCTTCTGGTTTTGCATACCTAATATTATTTTTAATTGTGTCGTCAAATAGTGTTGTATTTTGATCAACTATTGAAATTTCCTTTCTAATAGACTCTAAATTTTTATCAGCAATGTCCTGTTCATCTATTTCTATATTACCTTTATGAGGCGAATATATTCTTGGTATCATATTTAAAATTGTTGACTTACCAGACCCGCTTTGACCCACTAATGCAGTCATCTTTCCCCCTTGAAATTTTAATGATACATCATTCAAAACTACGTTCTCTAAGTTTGAATTATATGCAAAGTTAACATTGTTAAAAACTATATTTCCATCTGAAAAGATCAAATCCTGGCTTTCAATATTAGGATTGATTTTATTTTCTAGGTCTATTATAGGAATAATTCTTTTTGAAGCTGCTAATCCTTGTCCTATTGCAACATTAACTTTTGTTAAAGTTTTCACAGGTTGATAAGCTAACATCATAGCTGCTAAAAAAGAAAAAAAATTATTTATTGCCAACTCTCCACTGATTATAAGTTTACCTGAATAAAAAATTAAAAAAGCAATCATTATTCCGGTCAATACTTCCATTATTGGTGTAGATCTAATATATACCGCTGCAATTTTAGCAGATTTTTCTTTTAAACTATTTACAAATGTCTCTGATCTTTTTTCTTCAAAACTTTCTCTTTGAAAAATTTTAATTATTTTATGATTTTTAAATAAATCTATTAAATACCTATTCAAATCACCTGACTTTTCTTGTGCTTGAGTAGATATTTTGCCCATTCTTTTACCAAGTATTCTTGATGTAATTGTCGCCAAAGGTATCATGAGAATTGCAACTAAGGATAATTTCCAATTTTGCAAAAACATTACAAAAAGTAGGCAAATTAAAGTTAAACCATCTTTAAAAATACTTAGAAATGCATCTGCTAGCATTGTTGTGATTTGGTTAACATCAAAATTTATATTAGAAATATATTTACCAGAATGTTTATTCTCAATAGTTTCAGTATCTGCCTTAATAAAAGATTTAAGCATATCAGTTTGAATCATTTTTTTTACCTCTTCAGATACATTAATCATTAATATCTTTGCAAAATAAAGTGATATTCCTTTGGCACTAAAAGCCAAAATAATAGCTAAGGGTATTATAAAAATTAAACTTTTATCTTTATTAATAAAAATTTTTTCAATTGCTGGATCTAAAAGCCAAGCTGTAGCAGATGTACTAACTGCAACAACTATAGAACAAACTAACGCCAAAATTATTTTTTTCAAAAATTTGCTGGTATAATCTTTGTAAAGTCTTCTCAAGACTATTGAATTTAACATAAAATTAAATTAATTTTCCTATTAAGATATTCATAAATATGAGTAACCCTAAAAAATTGTTACTTTTAAATTTGTTTAAACAATCAGTTGTATTCTTAAAATCTAGGTTCTTAATTTGAAAAGATAAAAGGTGCAGAATCGGAAAAATTAAAAACATAAAATAATAAATTTTAAAATCTTCTAAAAGTCCAATTAAAATCAGCGAAATTAAAAAAGTTAAATAACAAATTAACAAAAATTTTTTTGGATTTTTTTTGAATTTTATCGAGGTCGATTTCACTCCTATAATTTCATCATCCTTTAGATCTTGGAACCCATAAATTGTGTCGTATCCTAATGTCCAAAATATGGCTCCCAAATAAAATATAATTGGTATTATTGAGATTTGATTGTTTATTGAAATCCATGCTAAAATTAAACCATAATTGAAGGTTATTCCTAAAAATAATTGTGGCCAATAAGTCACTCTTTTCATTAGTGGATAAGTAAATGCTAGGGGCATAGAGGCTAATGCCATCAAAATAGTTAAATTATTAAAATTAATTAAAATTAAAAAAGCCAAACTACACAAAGCTAAAGTATACAATGAAGCTAATTTTATAGATACTTTACCAGATGCAATAGGCCTATCTTTTGTTCTCTCTACTTTTTTATCAAAATTTTTATCAACTATATCATTCACAATACAGCCTGCTGATCTCATTAAAATAGATCCACTTAAAAAAAGACAAGCATAAAAAAAATATTTAAATAAACTTGAATTAAAATCATAAACAATTGTAAGTCCCCATATACATGGCCAAAATAAAAGCATATAACCAATTGGTTTTTTTAGTCTAGTAAGTTCTATAAATAATTTTAATTGATCCATAATTTACTTGTAAATAACAAAGGCTAGTTTCATAATCAAATTGATTCGAATGAATATAGATTACACAGTTACGGCATTAATGTTTCCAGCAATACCTTTGCTAATGGGTGTTTACAGTAATAGATTTCACACATTAAGTGCTCTAATTAGAAAAATTCACGATGCTCATGTTTTTGAAAAGCACACCCCACCTGAATGGAAAGCTCAATTTATTAATCTTAATAGACGGATAAGCCTTTTGAAATTTTCAATGGTTTTTGCAGCGTTCGGCTTCTTGTTTAATATGTTGACTGTGTTTGGTCTTTATTTAAGTGAGATTTTTATAGCTAGAATTATTTTTGGATCATGTTGCTTATCAATGATTATATCTATTATTTTTTTTATAATTGAAATTCAAGTTTCCACTAATGCCCTAAAGCTTCATATGTCTGACATGAACATATATGATTAAAAAAGTTTAGGGAATTATAACAGCTGGTCCAGTGAGCAATCTACCCTCTAAATCTGCATGAGCTTGTCTTACATCATCAAGAGTGTATTTCTTTGAAATTTCTATTTTAAACTTTCCAGACAATACAGCTTCAAAAACTTTTTTGGCTGACTCTTCCAACTCTTCTCTCTCAATAGTGTAGTGAGCAATAGAAGGACGAGTAAAAAATAGACCTTTAGCATTAATATGTTTTTTTACATCAATAGTATCCACATAACCTGATGCATTTCCAAAAGCTACCATCATCCCCCTAATTTTTAGAACTTCAATTGAGCCTTCGAAAGTTGTTAAACCCACACCATCGTAAACAACATCAATTCCATTTTTTCCAACAATTTTTTCTACTTCTTCAACAAAGTTTTTCTCAGTATAATTGATTACGTGGTGGCAACCATTTTTTTTTGCAATCGCTTCCTTTTCTTTTGATCCAACAGTACCTATTACTTCCGCACCCATTGAGTTTGCCCATGCACACAAAATTTGGCCCAAACCACCAGCTGCAGCATGATAAAGAATTTTATTACCTTTTTTTAAGGGATAAGCTCTATGTAGCAAGTATTCAGCGGTAATTCCTTTTAAGGTTATGCATGAAGCAACCTCGTTCGAAACTCCATCTGGTACCAAAACAAGTTTATTTTCTGGTACAATCTGTTTTTGGGAGTATGCTCCAATAGGTGCTGATGCTCGAGATACTCGGTCACCAACTTTAAATAACTTTACATCATCTCCTACTTCTTCAATTATTCCACAAGCTTCTAAACCAATACCACTAGGTAATGGAACTGGATAAAGCCCAGTTCGATTATAAGTATCTATAAAATTTATTCCTATTGACAAATTTTTAATTAATACTTCATTAGATTTAGGTTTACTTATTTCAATATTTTGAATTTCTAATACCTCTGGACCACCAAACTTTTCTATTTTAATAGTTTTCATAATTTATTTTACAAACTTATCATTATGATAGTCTTGAACTGCTTGCAAGATTTCAGCTTTAGTATTCATTACAAATGGACCACCTCTTGCTATTTCCTCATTAATAGGCTTTCCAGAAATCAACAAGAACTTAGCATTTGATTTAGCTTTCACTATTAAATCTTTACCTCGAGTTAAGATTATTAAAGTACTATCTTTAACATTATCGTGTTTATTTTTTCCAATTTCAATTTCACCATTTATTAGATAAATAAAAGTGTTATGAGTTGAAGGTAATTTATAGCTAAATAATTTATCTTTAGACAGCTCAATATCAAAATAAATTGGCTCAACATTATGACCTTTAACAGGGCCTTCAGCATTTTCAAAATTTCCAGCTATAACTTTAACCTGTTTCTCTTTATCTTTATGAACACTCATTTTATCTGCATCTATGTAAATATATTCAGGCCTACTCATCTTTAATTTAGCAGGCATATTAATCCATAATTGAAATCCATGAAGTTTACCTTCTTTCATTGCGGGCATTTCAGAATGAATTATTCCACTTCCGGTTTTCATCCACTGAACATCTCCTGCTGTCATTCTCCCTTCACCCCCGGTGCTATCTTTATGCTCAAAATCTCCGGCTAACATATAGGTTACTGTTTCAATCCCTCGATGCGGATGG
>CACMYE010000014.1 GCA_902617825.1 uncultured Pelagibacteraceae bacterium
AACTAATTAGAATAAAATTTATTTGAATTAGTATGTTAGAATTACCTCCATTAAAAATGGTATATATGCAAAGTATAAAAAAAAATAAATATTGATATTTTTTGTTCTTTGATAATCGCATAATTAATTCGGTGAAACATCTCTATCAAAAACTTCACTAAAATCATCTGCTGATACTGCTTCGTTATTTTCTATTTTTGTTTTTATTGTTTCAAGTACAGCACTAGTATTTTTATTTTTCTCTATAATTTCAATCGCCTTTTCTGGATTTTTTTCAACAACTTCAACTATTATTTCTGTAATTTTCTTCTTACTTTCTACACTTTTGTTTGCGGTATTAATAACTTTATCTGCAACAGAACCTTTAGTGTTTTCCACAATATCTGAAACTAATTTTAAATCATCACTTGTTGATGCGTTTTCAACCGCTTTTTCAACCAATTTATTGATAGTTTGATCTATAGCTGATGATGTAACTGAAAGCATATCCAATTTTACCTCAAAATTTTCTTGTTTAGTTAAATTCGAAACTACACTTAACGCTAGTTTTGACTCACTATCATCAATTGTTTCGTTTAATGTTTCTAATACTTTAGCGGCTGTTCCATCATCAGATTTTGTTACAATCTCTGCTATTGTATTTGAAAGATCCTCACTATCACTTGAATTACCTTCTGCTTGGTTTTTAGCAGCCTCAATAGTTTGTAAAATTATATTACCTTTATTTTCATCACTTAAATTTTCAATTTTTTCAGGATTGGTTTCAACAATAGATTTCATAACTCTAGCTGACAATGCTTGATTTTCTTCAGTTGAGTTTTTAGTAACTTCTTGAACTACTTTGTTTATTAATTCATCACTTGCAACTGCTACAACTTTTGCAATTAAATCTGCACTTTCTTCAGAAGCATCAGCATTTTTAATCGCTGTTTCTGTTAATTTTTCAATCTGTTCTTTATTATTTTCAGATAAAGTATCAAGTTTTGTCGTATCTTTTTCTGATATGGCAGAAATCACTTTTAGGGACAAATTACTTTCTATGTTATTTGAAGAATTGTTTAATTCTTCGATCATTTTAGAACCTGTTTCCGTATCAGTATTCACAATAATATCGGATACTATACTGGTCATATCCTGATCTTGTTGTGCTCCCGTTCCCTCTTGTTGATTTTGTGCAGATTCAATTGTTTGTTTGATCATTGTGTCTTTTACATCATCTTCAATAATGTCTAATTTATTAGGTTCTGTATCAACGATAGCTTTTAAAACTTGAGCAGATAAAGTTTGATTTTCATCTGTGGAATTCTTACTTACTTCCTCAACCACTTTATTTATCAACTCATCACTTGCAACTGCTACAACTTTTGCAATTAATTGAGCACTCTCTTCAGAAGCATCAGCATTTTTAACCGCTGTTTCAGTTAATTTTTCAATCTGTTCTTTGTTGTTTTCAGATAACGTATTAAGTTTCGTCGTATCCTTTTCAGATATATCAGAAATCACTTGTAAGGATAAACCACTTTCAGATTCAGTATTATTTAATTCTTCGATCATTTGTGATCCAGTTTCTGTATCTGTATTCACAATAATGTCAGATACGATACTAGTCATATCCTCACTTACTTGAATCCCTGTACCATCTTGTTGATTTTGAGCTGATTCAATTGTTTGTTTAATCATTGTATCTTTTACATCATCATTAATAATTTCAATTTTATCAGAATCGATATCTACAATAGCTTTTAAAACTTGCGCAGATAAAGTTTGATTTTCATCTGTTGAATTCTTACTTACCTCTTCAACTACTTTGTTAACTAAATCATCACTTGCAACTGCTACAACTTTTGCAATTAAATCAGCATCTTCTTTAGAGGACTCAGCTTTTTCAACTGCTGAGATTGTTAATTTCTCAATTTGATCTGTATTATTTTGAGATAACGTTTCTAATTTTTCTGGATTTTTTTCTGAGAAATCTGCCATTACTTTTAATGACAGTTTAGAGTCTTCATTTGCATTTTTTTCAGTAACAATGTTAATTACTAATGCAATAGTTGGGTCATTAGATTTAGCCATTACTTTACTTAAAATAGCTGCAGATTTGTCAGTTTCTTTTGCGACTATAGTTTCAAAAATCTTTTCTTTTATAATTCCAGCTCCCTCTGATGTAGAGGAGGTCAAAAATTTATTATCCTTGTCAGACAGATTCTCAACCAAACCTTCGACAAGATTATCTTTATCTTCAATTATTTTTTCCATTACTTCACCAGTGCTTTTTTCATCAGATTGATTGATTAAATCTGATAAAAATTCAGTGTTTTCATCTTTAGAATTTTCAACAATAAAGTCTATGTTTTGTTTTTTTTCATTCTTAATCTGTTCTTTTGTAACCTCAACATCACCTTGATCAACAATACCATCATTATTGGCATCTTGAAGATTTCCATCTTCCAATTTTTGTTGAAGTTGCTTATTAATTTCTTCCTCGTCTATTTTTGAGGAATTAATTAAAGTTTCAACAACATTTTTAGCTTCTTCTTTTTCATTATCTGTTTTGTCTCTTAATAAGGTTTCATTATTTTCTGAAATTTCTAAAACTTGTTCCGTAGACGTAATATTTGATGTTTGACCATTTAAATTTAATTCTATTACTCCAACATTACCGAAACTATCTGTCGCTAAAGAAATATTTGATTTACCACTTGGTTTTAAATCAATATCTGCCCTTGTTCCTCTTAATCCAAGTGAAGAAGTGGTCACTTTAACTATCATTTCACCATTATCTTTTTTTGCAATAGAGCCAGACTCGATAATTATTTTTCCTTTAACTAACTCTGCTTTTAATTTTGGGTTTTTTATTGAATTTTCAAATTCACTTACATTTATTGATGTAAGTTCTTTCATAATAACAGTTGTACTATCACTAAATTGAATAGTTGCGGATGAACCTTCGCTTACAAATATTTCTTCATTAAGAAAAAAAGGATCATGTATCAATAAATCCCTTTCCTCTAACTCGTCATTGATAGCAACTATAGTTCCATTTATCTCTGTTACAGTCCCAATCTTATTGTCGTTTGCCAATGAGTAAGAGGATAATAATGAAATTAATAATATTTTGATTAAATAACGAAAATATTTTAAAGTAATATTGTTTTGACTATTTTTCATTATAAAAATTTAATAAAATATTCACTTATAATTCTAATTATATACAATTTAGTTACATTAACTCTACTGTTTGCTCCTATCAAATCATTAAAGCTTACTTTATGGAAGTTAACTCCTTATGATTATACTTATATTATGGGATTTCCTAATAATTTTGATAAAAAATCATTATTGAATAAATTCAATAGAAATGAAATTGGCTCATTTTTAAATAAAAATATCCATAGAAATTTACTTAATACTAATTTCTGGAACAAGAAATTAATAATTGATAGTTACGATAAAAATATTAGCAAAAATTTTGAAATATCATTTATGAATTTATTTTTTTTAACTAAAAATAATAAAGAAAAAAATGTAGATTTAAAAAAATATTTTATTTCAAATTTTAATTACTTTTCCAAATCAAATAAAAAAATTATTTTAGAAAATTACAATTAATTATTATTTTTATTTATAAATAATATGTAATTAAAAAAATGAGAAATTAAATGGCTTATTTAATTTAATGAATTAATGGTCCCAAAAACAATTAGACCCCAATATGCAGAAAGACCAAGTAAAACGCCTGTTTTAATTTTATTATTTTTTATTTTAGTAGGTAATTTTTTAATAATTTCAGGCACAAGAATTTGATAACATTCATTAGATATTTGTCAAATTATTATTATTTTTTAAGTTAAATAATTTTAAGGACAGGCTTTAAGTATTAGTAAATTGTAGCCCCAAAAACTTTTACCTCTTCACCTTCAAGACCAAGAACTAATCTGCCAAGGAACTCTCCTGAGATTTCTTTGTTAGTCTGTTTAATTAGAACTGTGATATGATTTCCTCTCCTTAAAGTTCCAAATGGCTCGTAAGTTTCTTTTAAATTGGTAATTATCTTATTATTTGCCCACTGTTTTCCTAATTCTACCTCATTTGCACCAAAAAGCATCTGGGTAGAAAAATCTCTTGTAAAACCCCCGTAATCTTTAAGATTTGAAGATTTGACTAAATTTTCCCAGAATGGCCTGGCGATCTCATATATTTCTTCATCACTTTTAGATAATAAATCCATGTTAGGCTTTTATAGAAATTATTATTATGAGGCTTTTTTCTTCTCGTTCTCATCCACTATATGATATACTGGAACCTTCTCAAGACTAAACTTACCTGTTTTTGGGTCTCTTCTTGAAACAGTAAGACAGTGCCAATTATCATCATCTAATTTCATATAGTCACCTCTATAGTAATAACCAGGCCATCGAGTTTCCTCACGGAACATAGTGTGTTCTGTTACACATTGAGAAGTTAACGCTCTATGCTTTAACTCCCAAGCTCTCATTAGCTGATGGTAATCCTCTGCCCCTAAGTTCTCTAAGTCCTCTTCTAACCAAGTTAAAAGCTCTAAGCCCTTTTTTAACATATTTGCATTAGTCATATAATTAGTTGCAATTCCGCCAACATACTCATCCATAATTCTTTGTAAACGTTGTAGACCTTGAATTGGGGAGATGTAACTTGGAGATACTGTACCACCTGTTATTTCATTTTGAGCAACTGTGTAGGTTTCTAGAGGTTTATAAACTTTGGCTTTTAGATCTTCACACTGTTTGTCAGAAACCTTTAGATTTTCAGCTTTTTTATCTTCAATATATTTAACAGCCGCTTTTGCTGCTAATCTTCCCTCTGTGAAAGATCCTGATGAAAATTTATGAGCGCTTCCACCAACTGTATCACCAGCTCCAAATAATCCGTCAATTGTAAGCATTCTATTATATCCCCAAAAATATTCAGGTGGAGATATATCCTCGGGGCCACTTACCCAAGCTCCTGAACATGTTGCGTGAGAACCCATTACATATGGCTCTGAAGTTGTTAATTCTGGATTGGTATACTTAGGATCAATATTTTGAGAAGCCCAAACTACTGCCTGACCAACAGTCATTCCAAGAAAGTTTTCCCATCCAATAGTTTCTAAATGTGGATCCTGAAAAGCCTCTGTTGTGACCATTTGTATTGGTCCTCCACCAGCTATAGTCTCCTGGATGAAAGCATGATTTCTTAAGCAAGTTGGTGTGGGGTGATGATCTATATATTCTCCAACTAATTCTTTAGTTTGATCATACCATTTTTTTTCATAATTTTCACCATTCGCATTTTGAGTGTATGTCTTTAAATGTAAAAAATAAGCACCTACCGGTCCATATCCATCTTTAAATCTACATAACACAATTCTATTTTCCATCTGTGTCATTTTTGCTCCAGCAGCGATTGGTAAAGCATAAGCTGAACCATTACTCCAAGGGGCATACCATGTTCTGCCCATTCCCTCACCCACAGCTCTAGGTTTAAATATATGTGATGCTCCGCCAGCTGATACTATCACAGCTTTTGCTCTAAAGACATGGAAATCACCAGTTCTCATATTAAAACCAACGGCTCCTCCAATTCTATTTTCCTTAGCTTCATCCATTAAGAGATGAGTTATCATAATTCTGTTATAAATTTTATCTGCTGATTTTTTTGCTGCTTCTGCAACAATCGGTTTATAACTTTCTCCATGTATCATGATTTGCCATTTACCTTCTCTTTGATATCTTCCAGTTTGTTCATTTTTCATCATGGGTAATCCCCATTCATCAAACATATGAACTGTTGAATCAACATGTCTTGCCATATCATAACCTAAATCTTCTCTTACCATTCCCATGAGGTCGTTTCTTGCATATCTTACGTGATCTTCAGGTTGATTTTCTCCCCACTGCATTCCCATATAACAATTTATTGCATAAAGGCCTTGTGCTACAGCTCCACTTCTATCTATATTGGCTTTTTCAACACAAATTATTTTCATATCTCTACCCCAGTGTCTTGCTTCAAAGGTAGCACCAGTTCCAGCCATACCTCCGCCAACAACTAGTACATCGCAATCTTCGTAATGTGTTTTATGTTTAGCCATTAATAATAAACCCCTTTTTTAAATGAGTCTTTTGGTACCGCAGGTAACTCACCATCTATATTTAAACCTTCTGGCTCTGTGTATAGTCTTTGTGAATTAATTTCGCCTTGTTTTATTTTCTCACCGTCTGCAAGTTTAGGTATAAATTTTCCCCAAGGCTTTGTGGTTATTGGTGATACAAAGTTTTTTTCTGTGCCGTTTCTAAATTTGATTTTCCATGAAATTGTACCTTTTTCTTCTTCTCTTCTAACTCTCACGCTATGACCCATTGGAGCAAAATCAGCATAACCTCTCACATCTATTGCGTGGTTAGGACATGCTTTGACGCAAGAGTAGCATTCCCAACAAAAATTAGGTTCTATATTCTTTGCTCGTCTTATGTTTTCATCTATGTGCATTATATCAGATGGGCAGATATCTACGCAGTGACCACAACCATCACATCTAGTCATATATACAAAAGTTGACATATTATTTTTTCTCCTTTTTTAATTCTATCATATTAATAATGTTTTGGTTCCTCTCTTTTTATACCTAAACCAAATTGTTCTGGCGCATCTGCTGGCGGTGGTAGATTATCTCTTGACCCATCAGCTTCTGCCAAATTTTTTTGAATTGCTGCACCAGGTTTATAAAACATGTGCGCAAACTTAGACCAATAAACTCCTCCAAATAAAATTAAATTAGAAAGTACGAATAAAGTTAAGAATAAATAAGATAAACCCACTTGTCCATTAAATTGAGTATAAGACCATAGTAATCCAAATGTTGAGCAGGCTAACAGGGCTAAGACAAAAAGATCTGCTTTTATAATTCTGTACCAAGGATGTGCTTCAGCTGAAACATCCACTCTCAAAAAAAACCAAAACCAATATCCTCCAATACAAGTTAATATTGCTCCTCCATGCCAAAGTATTGACCAGATATTTGACGATGCTGAATTTATACCAGTATAGGAAAAAATTAAAACTGCAGAAGAAACCCAAAATAAAATTGTACCATACATGCCAAGTACATGTGCTAATCTTCTTTTTCCAAAGCCAAGCTCTGAAGTTGTGCCAATATCATATACAGTTGTTTTAGCAACAATTGAGACTTTTTCTCCAACACCCAAGTCCTTTTTAGCATTAAGTTTAGCTTTTTTTGCGTTATTAAAAAAATAAGTAAGATTCTTGTGCGAAATCATTTGAATAATTGTTCCAGCAGCGATTAATATTACCATTGCAATAATAAAACCTTGCATCGCGATTGGTGAAATTGTTTCTGCTAAAACAGAAAATGGATTTGTATTAATCATTTTACTATCAAATAAATTATATTAGATAAATTCAAGAATATTTTTTAATCTAGAAAAATCCTCAGATCAACCTAAACAATTGGTTATTTTGTCCTTATAAAACAACTCAAAATTTATATTTATCGTTTGTAATGTTGATTTTTAGGGATTACTGACCTTACTCCTCCTTGTGGATTTTCTACATCCCCTTTCCTTCTTGGAATCACATGAATGTGACAATGCATAATAGACTGGCCTGAAATTCTTCCCACATTTGTTCCTATATTAAATGCTTGGACTGTATTATCTTTTTTTATTATTTCATTCTTAATAATTTTAATTAAATCATTACATGCAACTAACTCTTCATTGGTTAAATCAAAGTAATCATTGATATGCCTTTTTGGAATAATTAAACAATGAAAGTTCGATACTGGGAAAGTATCATAGCTAGCGTACGCTAAATAATTTTCATGAGCAATTCCGCTACTTTTGGGATTACAAAAAAGACAGGGGTTATTTGGATCTTTGATCATTTAGGTATATTTTTGATTTTTTTTAGTAGCCAATAAGTAATATTTATTGAGTAAATTAAACATTTTAAAGCTTTTCCTTTTCCATTTAAATTTATCAATTTTCTTAACGGAGGCTACTCCTTTACCAGAGCCTATCAAAATAATTTCATCATATTCAGCTATGGAGCTTATCATTATTTCTTTTTTGATAACTTTTTTTAATTTTGACTCAAAAAACTTAAAAGTTATTCCCTCATAACAATTCTTAGCAGGAGAATATATTTTATTTTTTTTTACAAAAAAAATGTTTGAGGTACCAGTTTCAAATATTTTTTTTGATGAACATAACCCAATATCAAATTTCGAATTATCCATCTTTGATAGGTGTTTTAGAATTTGTTTATATTTTAAATTCTTAAATTCAGGTTTATCTCTTTTTAATTTAACTAACTTTAAAGTAAAATTTAACTTTGGTTTAATTCTTTTTCTTAAGGAAATCGATATTATCTTTTTACTCAGAGCTACTCTTAATAAATGATTATAATTTTTTTTAGTATCTATATTATTTTTTATCAATTTATTAATATCTTTATCAATTGCTGTTTTAGAAATTTTATATTTATTTAAAGACTTTAATAAATTTTTTATGTGTTCTCTAAAAAAAAGAATTTTTGGTGGCGAACCATAAATCCACATTGTTGTAAAAACACCGTGGTCTCCCCAAAGGTCTTGGAAAGCAATCTCTTTAAGATCTTTAAGCTGATAAGATTTTTTTAATAAGTAAGTTACCATTAATAGTTAAAAATGACTCGGGGTGAAACTGAAATCCATAAATTTTATCTACATTATTTTCAACTGCCATTGCTGATCCTGAAATAGCACATCTCATTGTTATGTCAAAATTTTTAGAGTAAAAAGGTTCTTTCAACTTTAAGGAATGGTAACGACCTACTTTATATTTATTGTTATTTTTAAAAATAGATTTTTTATTAACTACTTTTATTTCAGACTGAAAACCATGATAAATTTGTTTTTGTTGTACTATTTTCGCACCCTCACAAAATAATATTTGCTGAAATCCTAAACAAATACCAACTATTCTTTTTTTTCCTTTATAATTTTTATAAATTTTACTTGTTATTGGATAATCCTTAGGAGAACCAGGTCCCGGGGATAAAACAATAGTAGTTGCACTATTTAAATAGTTAATATTAATTTCATTATAATTCGTGCATTTAACTTTATCAAATAATGATAGTTGATGAACAACATTGTGTGTGAAAGAGTCTTTATGATCAATTACGTATATCATTTAAATAAATCTATTAATGCTTTTGCTTTTATATAGTTTTCATTAAACTCATGATCAGCATTACTATCGATTACAACTCCAGATGCGACAGAAATTTCTGAAATATTTTTAAAATTAATAATTGAACGTATAATTATATTAAATCTCATATCTCCATTAAATTTAATATATCCAAAACTACCTGTATAAATATTTCTGTTCTCTTTTTCTTGATTATTAAGGAGATTAAGTGTGCTTATTTTAGGACATCCAATTACCGAGCCACCAGGCATCATAGCTTTTATTATATCAATATTTTGTATTTTTTTGGGTAACTTTCCTTTTATTAAGCTTACGTAATGAAAAAGATCTTTGTATTCCTCGATAGTTTTTTGTTTTTCAATTTTAACTGTTCCAGGAATACATACTCGAGATAAATCACTTCTTTCCATATCTACAATCATATTATGTTCTTTAGTTTCTTTAATATTTTTTTTAAAATATTGAAGAGCTTTTTTTTTATTTAAATTTTTATACTTTTTAAGTGTACCAGCTATTGGTTTAGTTGTTATTGATCTGCCCTTTTTATTAATTAATGTCTCTGGTGAACAACTAATAACTGAATAGTTATTATCCTTAATTAAAAATGCTTCAGGGGCAAGATTAGATTTCGATAATTTACAAAAAAAATCTAAGGGGTCTATTTTTGATTTATTTTTATATTTTGTGCAAATTTTAATTTGATAGGTTTCTCCTTGTTTAATTTTTTTTTTAAACATATTAAAAATTTTTTTATAATTTTTTTTATTAATATTTATTTTAAATTTCCTACTTTTTTTTTCTTTTAACGAAGTTTTAAAGTATAATTTTTCATTTAAATTTATGGCAGTCTCAGGTTTATAGAAAATTCCCTTTGGAAAATTATTAGAATTTTGCTTGGGGAATTTAATACCGATTAAATTATTTAAAAGTTCATATCCAAAAAAACCAATATAAAGATCGGTTTTTTTTATTTTTTTTTTATTTGAGGAAATTGATTTTAAAAATTTATTTATATTATTATTTGACAGAATAATTTTTTTGGAAAAATTTGTAAATAAATCAAAGCCTTTTGGTTTTTTATAGATAATATAAGATTTGCCTGATGAATTAATTTCGTTTAAAATTTTAAATGTATTCAATTTAATTTGTTTTTAATCTTAATACTGCTTCTTCTTTTATAGGTAGGTGGATAATTGCAGCAAAAATTGATAATGCAATTGCTAAATACCACGCATAATCATAAGAACCATAAAGATCATAAAATAGTCCACCAAGATATGCTCCAAAAAATGAGCCTATTTGATGACTTAAAAAAACAACTCCATATAATAATCCTAAAAATTTTGTTCCAAACATTTGAGCAACTATTCCACTTGTGGCAGGTACAGTTGAAAGCCATAAAAAACCAAAACTAGCACCAAAAATAAAGGCGTTAATGTTGCTGGCAGGTAAGAATATAAATAAAACAATCGAAATTCCTCTTAATGCATAAATTATACTTAGAATTATTTTTTTACTAATCTTTGTTGAAAGATAACCACTCAATAATGATCCAAAAATATTAAACAATCCAATCAAAGATAAAATTGCTGCAGCTGTCCAATCTTCTAGACCTCGATCTGTTACATAAGTTGGAACATGAGTTCCAACTAAAGTTATATGAAAACCACAAACAAAAAAACCTGAAACTAATAACAGGTAACTTTTTGAGTCAAAGGCTTCCTTTAGTGCATCAAGAGTACTTTGTGAATTTTGTTCTTCGATACTTTCTTTTAGGGAAGGTGATTTAACATAGTAAGAAATTATAAAACCTATAATTAAAGCAAAGATAAAAGCCATTAAAGTAATTTGCCATCCATATTCGTTTAAAGAATAAGCGGTTAATAGAGGAGATAAAAAATATCCAAATGAACCAAAGGCTGTAACTAAACTCATCGCTATTGTCCTGTTCGATAAAGGAAAATGTTTACCAACAACTGCCATAGGTATACTAATTGCTGTTCCACCTAGTCCAATGCCTACCAAAATACCCATATCGACCTGGAAAAATATTCCAGTATTAGGACCTGCATAAAGAAAATAAATCCCTGCTATATAAAAAAGAAATGCTAATGCAATAGCTTTATGTCCCCCATATTTATCAGCTATTGCTCCAAATATAGGTCCTGTTAATCCCCACATTAGCATTTGCAATCCTATTGAAAGACCAGATTCAGTCAAAGAAATTCCCAAATCTATTTTAAAATCTGCAAAAAACATTCCAAAAGTCTGTCTCACTCCTAAAGAAACTAGAACTACTAAGCAGGCAGCTATTAATGTTACTAGTGCAGTTTTATTTCTGAAAAATTTTTGATTTGCCATGAAAATTTTACTTTATGTGTTTTAATGCCTGTTTTATATCAGCAATAAGGTCACTTGGATCCTCTAGTCCGATGTGTAATCTAACTAGGTGCTCGTCTTTTTTCAGTTTAAGAAATTTCCTTTTCCCAGTTTCACCTAATTCTTGATGGAGGGCTAAGCTTTCAAATCCTCCCCAACTATAACCATGTCCAAAAAGTTTCAATGAATTTACAAATTTTTTAATTGAACCTTTATTTTTTGACTTTATTATTAAACCCATTAAACCTGATGCACCTGAATAAAATTTTTTCCACATTTTGTAATTGTAGGATTTTTTTTTATAAGGATAGAGTAACTTAATATTTTTAAATTTAACTAAAAATTTAGAAACCAATTTTGCATTTTCACTATGTCGGTCCAATCTTACATCAAGTGTTCTTAATCCTCTTGTAATTAAATAAGCATCATCTGGACCAAGTCTTAGTCCTGTCATTTTTTCAGCAATTTTTACTCTATTGTATACTTTTTTGTTTACTGCAAGTGATCCTCCCATAACATCTGAATGGCCTGAATAATACTTTGTTGCAGATACAATTGACATATCAAAACCAAGCTTAATTGGTTTAAAAAAATAAGGCGTTCCCCATGTGTTATCTATAACTGTCAGAATTTTATTTTTTTTTGCAATGGAAATAATTTTAGTTAGATCTTGGAAATCAAAGGTATTACTTCCAGGATTTTCAACAAAAATTAATTTTGTTTTTTTTGTAATATTTTTTTTAAGTGTATTCAGATCATGAGGATTATAGAATAATGTTTTAATATTAAATTCTTTTAAATAATTTTCTGTTAATAATCTTGTAGGACTATAAATCGGATCTACAGCAATTATCTCATCACCTGGTCTCGTAACGCTAAATATTGCCAAAAAAACAGCACCAAATCCTGTTGGAGTAGTGAATACATGATAACTTTCTTCAAGTTTTGTCAAAATCCTTTGTAAAATGTAAGTGGTAGAAGTGCCCTGTCTTCCGTAATCATAATGGCCACCAGTAGGCTGCTTTAGAGCTTTTGCCTGTGTTTTTCTTAATTCTTGCATTGATTTAAAAATAATTGTTGATGCTCTAACCACTGGTGGGTTAACTGATTGATTGTGAAAATCTTTAGCCGTGTGCTTAAGAAAAGTCTTAAAAGAACTACTCATAATAAAATTTGATATGTTTAAAAGACAATGCTATATCCCATGAAAAACGTCAATATAATTAAAATAGAATCAAATGAGTTACCCTAAAAAACATAGAGGTCGAAGGAAACAAGGCTCAAAAAAAAGAAGGGCTAAAAGAAAAAATAAAAAGAAGTAAACAGGCTTCTACTCTTTAATCCATCCACCACCAAGAACTTTATACCCAAACTGGTCTTTTTTATAAAAAACGCAAGCTTGTCCAGGCGAAATACCATCCTCTGGCAAAGTTAGTTTAACAATACCTGTTTTATTATCTTTTAGATTTACATTTGCTTCTAGTAAACCTCCTGTTGACCTTACTTTCACAAAAATTTTTTTTTCTAACTCTGTATTAGACGCTAGTAAATTTATATCTTTTAAAGAAATTATTTTTTTTCCAAGTTTTTCTTTTGAACCTACAATTATTTCATTTTTATCAGAATTAATTTGAAGCACATAAAGAGGCTCTTTATCTGAAACCTTTATTCCTTTTCGCTGGCCTATAGTAAAATTAATAATACCATCATGAACACCTATAACTTCTCCATTTAAATTTTTAATATTTCCTTTTTGAAATGAGTCGGGTCTAAATTTTTGTATAACAGATGCATAGTCTCCATTTGGAACAAAACAAATATCTTGGCTATCAGGTTTATCAGCAACATTTAAATCTAAATTTTTTGCTATCTCTCTAGTTTTATTTTTCAACATTCCACCTAGGGGAAATCTTAAATAGTCTAACTGCTCTCTAGTTGTATTAAATAGAAAATAGCTTTGATCTCTGTTCTCATCAATTGCTCTGTACATGTTTGTTGTATTTCTTTCTGTAATACTTTTTACATAGTGGCCAGTTACTAATGCATCAGCATTAAGATCTTTCGATACTTCAAATAAATCTTTAAATTTTACAGTTTGATTACATTGTACACAAGGAATGGGGGTTTCGCCTTTTAGATAGCTCTCAACAAAATTATCTATTACCCCTTGTTTAAATTTATCTTGATAATATAAAATTTTATGTTCAATATCTAATTTATTAGCCACTCTTTTTGCATCCATAATATCTTGGCCAGAGCAGCATTGTTTTGAGGCAGCTACTTCCTTACCATCATCATATAACTTTAAGGTGATACCTATAACTTTATAACCTTCTTTTTTCATCATGCCTGCAACTGTAGAAGAATCTACACCACCAGACATAGCTACAACTACAGTGGTATTTGATGGTTTTTTATTAAAACCTAAAGAGTTTAATTCTTCATTGTTCATAAGGTGGTATTTATACTGATTTACAATATAAGTTAAATTAAATGATTTTAGATTATGAACCAGGTGACAAAGTCACTAATCCAAACAACAAAGAATGGGGTATAGGACAGGTGCAATCTATAATAAATGATAAAGTGACTATAAATTTTGAAAATGCTGGAAAAAAAGTAATTAACGCAAAAAATATCGAACTTAGAAAATTAGGTAAATAATAAAATGGATTTAAGAAAGATAGTTGAGGATTTGATTAAATGTTTTTTAACTGCTGGAGATTTAGCTATCGAATTACGAGAAAAAGGCTTAATTAAAAAAATTAAATCAGACAATACACCTGTGAGCAATGGTGATATAGAGGTAAACAAGCTTATTACAAAAGAAATATCTAAGATAACACCAGAAATTCCAATAATTTCTGAAGAAAGTTTAGAGAATAAAGATAAATCAAATTTGAAAAATTTTTGGCTCGTTGATCCAATCGATGGAACGTACGATTACATAAATAATTTAGAAGAATTTACAATTAATGCTGGATTAATAATAGACAATAAACCAGCGGCAGGTTTAATTAATGCGCCTGCTAAGAAGAGAATGTTTTACTCTTATGGAGAAGGTAATGCTTATGAACTTTTTAATGGAAAGACATCAAATCTTAGTAATTCAATAACAAAAAATAATGGATCAATTAAGTTTATATCTTACTCAAAAAAAATTAAACCTGAGATACAAAGAATATATAATGAATTAGGAGTAAAGGAAAATATTAGAATGAAAAGTTCTCTTAAATTTTGTGTAGTTGCAACAGGCGAATACGATGGCTATGTGGCAGAGCCAAGAGCCTATGAATGGGATATAGCAGCCGGACATGCAATTTTAAATCATTCAGGAGGGCAGGTTACTGATTTTAATGGAAATGAAATTTTATATGGTAAACCTGATTTAAAAAATACAAGTCTTATATTAAAAAGCAAAACTATAATGTAATGGATGAACAACTAAGAATTATATTGATAATAATAGTATCAGTTTCTATTTTCGGTTTATTAGTTTTTGTATTTGTTAAAAATTATATCAGAAACAAAATTAACTACCTCTTAGAAGATAAAGAAAAAAAAAAGTTAAAGTAAATTAATAATTTTTAAAAATTCATCCTTATCTATATCCATAACTTTTTTTGATGTTTCAAAATCAAAACCATTTCTTGCCAATAGTGAAATATCCTTTTTATAAAATAAATTTCTATTATCATCAGCTCTTGCTGGTCCAATCCTTTTTTTTTTACAAATTTTTATTGCAGAAAAAAAATCTTGATCACTATTATCTTCTTTAATTTTTTCTACAGTATCTTTAATAAACTCACGATCAATTCCTTTACCCATTAGGTAATTACGAATTTTATTTAGTGAATGTCCTCTTTGAACCATACTTTTTGCTTTGCTTTCTGAATAGAATTGATCATTAATAAATTTATTTTTTTCAAGGTCAGACAAAACAATATCAATTAATTTATTAACATCTTTTTTTCTTGAGTCTGTTGCGGAAATTTTCATATATTTTTTTAACAAATATGTTTTAAGTTGCTGCTTAGAAGGAGCATATTTTTCAACATATACAAATGCAAAATTTCTCATCTCATCTACTGTGACTTGAAGTGTTTTTTTTTTATTTCTTATAGGAATCATAGTAAGATTGAATATAATATATTAGATGATCGAACAAATTTTTACTTATTTTACTATTGATACACTTTATATGTGGATTAATTTAGGAGTCTTGCCCTTCTGGCTTATATTAATTTTTTTTCCTAAATCATACCTAAGTAGATTTTTTGTGACTTCAATTTTTCCTTTTATATTACTGAGCGGTATTTATATTTTTATTCTTTATAAATCATTCCTAATTGGTTATGATTTTGATGGTAATTTCAATCTATATTTGGGACTGAGTGAGTTATCAAGATTGTTTGAGGACTCTCTATACTTGATGATCTTCTGGACTCATTTTATTGCTATCAATTTATTTGTTGGAGGGTGGATAGTAAAAGACTCTCAAAAATTTTCTATTAATAAAATTTTATTGGCAATCCCATTGATAATTACATATTTGATAGGACCTCTTGGTATTTTTATTTATTGGATAATCAGAATTTTTTACGCAAAAAGAATAAATCTATATGAGTAATCATATAGATTTTTATTTTGATATTATAAGCCCTTATGCTTACATCGCTTATAAAAATATTACTAAAATCAAGAGCATCAAATTTAATTATAAACCTATTTTATTAGGTGGATTGCATAATTTAGTTGGGATAACCGCTCCAGCTTTCAATAAATTTAAATTAAAAAATATGAAAAATGATTGTGAATTAATTTCAAAAAAAAATGAAATAAATTTTAATTGGAATTCAAAATTTCCAATCAATTCACTTAATATTATGAGGGGCTACTTATTTGTAGAAGAAAATAAAAAAAAAGAATATTTAAAAACTTTTTTTAATGCTTATTGGCAAGATGATATAGATTTAGCTAGCTTAGAAAATTTCACTAAATTATTAGATAATTTAAGTATAGATCACAAACTGTTTTTTGAAGGTATAAAAAAACAAGAAATTAAAGATGAATTAAAAAATATTACAAATGAAGCCTTCAAAAAAGATATTTTTGGAGCACCAACTTTTGCAGTTAATAATAAAATTTTTTGGGGACAAGATAGATTAGAATATGCTCTAGAAGAAATAAATAATAATTAAACTATTTTAAATTTACTATTTCTTAAGGCTCCAAATCCACCATCTATGTGTGAAACTTTATCGAAACCCATATCTTTTAATGTTTTTGCAGCAAGAGCTGACCGTAAACCTCCAGCACAAAATAATACCATCTCTTTTGATTGATCAAGCTTACCTTGTTGAAAGTAAGGACTATTTGGATCCAACCAAAATTCCATCATTCCTCTTGGTATGTGATGAGAGTTTTCAACTCTACCTTCTTTTTCTAATTCGCGAACGTCCCTAATATCAATTAGATTGCAATTGTTATCCTCAACCATTTTAAATGCTTGATCAGTATCAATTGTTTTAATTTCTTTCAGTGCTTCTGCAACTAAAGACTGCGCTGATTTAATTTTCATAATTTTATTTAAATTAGCTTAAAATAAATATAATTCTATAAAAATATGCTAAAAATTAATTCTAAAGCACCAGCTTTTACTTCTCAATCAACATCTAAAAAAAATTATTCTTTAAAAGACTCTGTTGGAAAATATGTTGTTTTATATTTTTACCCTAAAGATGATACTCCTGGATGTACCACTGAAACAAATGATTTTAACAAACATCTTTCAAGCTTTAAAAAATTAGATTGTGAAATTTATGGTATTTCAAAGGATAGTTTGGATAGTCATAACAAATTTAAACACAAATATAAGGTAAAATTTGATTTACTAGCTGATGAAGAGCTAAAGCTTCTTAAAAAATATAAAGTTTGGGGTAAAAAAAAATTTATGGGTCGAGAGTTTATGGGCACAATTCGGTCCACTTACTTAATTGATAAAAAAGGTAAAATTTTAAAAGTATGGAATAATGTCAAGGTTAAAGACCATGCTAAAGAAGTTTTGGAAACTCTAAAAAGTATTGTGTAATAAAAAGGCCCCTTTCGGGGCCTTTTACTAACTAGCAAGAGAGAGATATTTAGATAATTTTTTTTTAGGAGCTCTTCAATGAGATAACGACATGGAGATCGAAGAGCCCCTATATTGCATGCAATTAGTCTCTTATTGCGTATGCGATTACACCTGTTTCTGTTACGTCAGTACCTTTGGTTTCAGCTTCTTTACTTAGTCTAATTCCAAATGTCCCTTTCATAATCGAGAACACAATATATGACACGACAAACACAAAAATGTTAATTGATAGCACTCCAATTATTTGCGCACTAAATGAAGCATCAGTATTTGTTAGTGGAACTGCAAGTGTTCCCCAAATTCCAGCAAACATGTGAGCTGGAATAGCACCTACAACATCGTCAAGTTTGAAACTGAATAATAATTTAGTTCCGAATACAACGATTAAACCACCCGCAGCTCCAATGAAAATTGCAGCTAAAGGAGTTGGCGCCAATGGTTCAGCAGTTACTGCAACTAGTCCACCGATTGCTCCGTTTAACATTTGTACAACATCTGTTTTACCATATAACAATCTTGTAATTATAGCCGCAGCCATTACACCACCACAGGCTGCAAGATTGGTATTGATAAATATACTTGATACAGCTACTGCATCATCAAATGTTCCAATAGCTAATTGAGATCCACCATTGAATCCAAACCAACCTAACCATAAGACAAATACACCTAAAGTTACTAATGGAATTGAAGAAGCAGCAAAAGGTTTAAGGGCTTTAGCTTCACCTTTACTGTCAAATCGTCCTGAACGCGAACCTAGTAACATTATCCCAGCTAGTGCAGCTGCACCACCTGTTGAGTGAACTAAAGTTGAACCTGCGAAATCTGAGAAGCCAAGTTCTGCTAACCAGCCTCCACCCCACTGCCAACCCATTACTATTGGATAAATGATTCCAGCTAAAATTGCTGCGAATAAAAAGAAAGGCCAAAGTTTAACTCTTTCAGCCATTGCTCCTGAACAAATTGAAACTGTTGTTGCACAGAAAACCATTTGGAAATACCAGTCAGAACCATCTGCATATCCAGTATCAACTGAACTTGCATCTGACCATGGAGTAAATGTTCCAATGTACCCTCCTTCTGGGATTCCATACGCTAAGTTATATCCAAACAACCAAAACATTATTCCAGCAATTGAGTAAAGACCAATGTTCTTTGCACAAATTACTGAAACACTTTTTGAAGTTACCATACCAGATTCTAGCATCGCAAAACCCGCCGCCATAAACATGACAAGGAAACCACAAATTAGAAATAGTAGTGAATTGAATATAGCTTGAACTTCAGCAGAAACAGTTGTTTCTGCCATTCCTGCACTACTCATGTTTAATAAAAATATTAAACTAAGAAGTGGCG
This sequence comes from uncultured Pelagibacteraceae bacterium, assembly GCA_902617825.1. GTDB lineage: Bacteria > Pseudomonadota > Alphaproteobacteria > Pelagibacterales > Pelagibacteraceae > Pelagibacter. The sequence goes on from CACMYE010000014.1 coordinate 19,105, forward strand.
CAGATACTTTTTTTATTAATTTAGTCATAAGACCTCCACTGTTAAGAATGGAGTTATATTTTTTAATAAAATTGAAAACTAACGCTGATTAGGAAAATTGGATATGCAGTATTTGCATATAGAAACAGCCCTAACGTGTATTTTTTACATTAGGGCTGTTAAAAAAAATTACTATTTATTGAATACTTCTTTTAAAGCTTTAGCAGGTAAAAATTTTACCTTTTGAGATGCAGCAATTTGAATTTGTTCACCTGTTCTAGGGTTTCTTCCAACTCTAGCTTTTCTTTTAGCTACTTTATAAGTACCAAATCCAGCAATTTTTACTGAATCGTCACCTTTTAAAGCATCTAAAATAGTGTTGGTAATTATATCAAATGTTCGCTCCGCATCAGCTTTACTCAAATTTAATGAGCCTGAAAGCTTTGCAATTAGTTGTTTTTTGTTCATTTTAGCTCCGGTTTTGTTGGTTGATATTTATACTTGTCATAAACGTTGATAAATCAAGCTTTTTTTTAGTGTATAGAGATATTTTTTACACAATATATTGTATGTTAAATAAGTATTGATTTTACTTACTTTTTACTAACTTAGAAAACGAGTTAAAAAGTTACTTAAATCGTTGAAAACTGTAAAAATCATTAAAGCAGCAATTACAGTCATTCCGATTCGAAAAGTATAATCTAATGTTTTTTTATTAAACTCTTTTCCTCTAATTGCCTCAGCAGTATTTAAAGCAATATGACCCCCATCTAACAAAGGTATTGGAAACAAATTAAATAAACCAAGACTAATTGAAATATAAGAAATAATCATAATAAAAGGCAACAATCCCATCTTTGCAACGTCACCCGATACTTGCGCAATTTTTATTGGGCCACCTAACTGTCTTAAATCTCCATAACCTTGTCCCCATAACTTTTGTAAATAACCCCAGGCCATCTCCAAAGTTTTTTGACTGACAAAATATATTTCTTTCACGGCATGATATGCAGCTTTTGTTGGACCTAATTTGACATGATTAATTTTATTATTATTTGGACCAATCATTATTCCAACTATTCTTTTTTCTAAAGGATTTCCAAAATCATCGATACTTTCAACTAAATTAGGTTTTACTTTTAAAGTATACTCTTCGTTATTTCTAAGTACGATAAAATCAATAAAATCGTCTGTTGATAACATTATAAACTTTGAAACGTCTAATAAGCTTTCAACTTTATTGCCATCTATATTAAGTAGAACATCATTTTGCTTTAACCCATATACTTCAGCGGGACTTTCTTTTTTTACTTCTAAAATTGATGCAGGTGTCATGTCTTTTCCTACAAACATGAAAACACTAACAAATATAAAAAATGCTAATATAAAATTAGCTAAGGGTCCACCAAATGCAATGAGATTTCTTTGATATAATGGCTTAAAAGCTAGTAATTTTTTTTGTTCTTCTTCAGTATATTTTTTTCGAAGTTCCTCTCTATTAAAATCACTAAAGATATTATGATCACCAAAAAACTTTACATAACCACCAAATGGGATTGCAGAAAATTTCCATCTAGTTCCATTTTTATCAGTATAGCCAAATAATTCTTTACCAAATCCAACTGAAAACGCAGTAACTCCTACTCCATATCTTCTTGCAAAATAATAATGACCGTACTCATGCACAAACACTACTATTGTAAGCAATATTAAAAATGGAATTATATAACTAAGCATATTTTAATATTTTAATTGAATAATAAATCATTCACAACCCCGCATTCATTAATAATACTGATACTTTTTGTCCTTACTATTAAATTTTTCAGAGTGAATACTAACATAATTACCCTGTTCATAAGCATTAGACCAAAAAACATATTTTCGTTCACGATTATATGCAGCTCGATTACGCTCTCTTCTCTCTTTTTCTTTTTGCTCATTTAATTTTTGTTCTTTTAAATATTTCTCTTTTTGTTTTCTAACCATTGCCTCCTGCTCTAATTGTTTATCAAGTTCTTCAGGACTTAATTTAGATTGAGGAAGTACATAAGAATTTACAGGTGTAACAACTGTATTCTTCTTTATGTATTTCTTAGGTAAGTTCCGGTTCATAATTGAATAATAAATCTCAGGTTTATTATTTAATAAATATTCTTTGTTTTCTTTAAGAAAACTCAAGGTTTCATTTTTCAACAGCCTCATGAAGTAATGATGATTTGGCTTCGTTTTTCCAAGATCGGAATTTCTCCATTTGCATGTATAATTATTAATGTGATCTCTTTTATTTCGCCAGGTCATATCTTTCCTCCTGCATCATCTTTAATATATCTAGCTGTCTATAATATTTATTCATCAACTTATCTTCAATTGTATTTAGTTTTAAAATAGCGCTGCCGTATTTACTATCTCTTGCAAAAGCTAAACCTTTTAAATTAATCGATCGATCTGAAGATTGAACCAGCTCACCTTCTTCTTTAAAAACAATTTTTTCAGCTATTTTATTTTTATACTCATCAGCTTCGTGATGAAGGATCTCTTGATTATAAATCCCAGCTTCAATACCTCCTATTCTTCGAAGTCTAAAACCTACATCAATGATTTTAAAAACTACTTGTTCTTCTAAAATCCCTTCTGGTTTTAAAGCCTCAATCATTAAATCTCGATATTGTTCAAACTCTTTTATGTTTTCACCAATCACTAATTGCTTGGCAGTTAGTCCGTGTTTTAATGAATTTTTAGATGAGTTTAATTTCCCTAAATCAGTTTTAGGTCCCTTAGATAATAATGCATTTCTTTTATTAGCATTTATCTGTTTAATAGTTGCCATAAGCACTCCTTATATATTTTTATGAATTGCAGTTGTGAACCTGCTGACACGAACTCACCACTTAGTGGCTATAATTAAGAGTGCATGGGAAACGCCCAAGACGAACTTTTTTATAAAGATATCTATTTATATCAAATTTAACTACTGCTTGTAAAGTAGGCTAATATTTTATTATTATTGTCACAGACGTATTTGCAAGAATAACAGTTTAAATTTAAATTTATTCTTTAGTTTGCTACTATAAAGTTATGGAAAATCAAAATCTTTCATCTTTAATTTGGTCTACTGCAGATGATGTTCTCAGAGGCATGTTTAAACCAAGTGAATACGGAAGAATCATTCTTCCATTTGTTGTTTTAAGAAGATTAGATTGTGTATTAGAACCTCAAAAAGATAAAGCATTTGAACTTCATGAAAAGTACAAAAAAAAACTTAAAGATTTCAATCAAGTAATTCAAAGTCAACTGAATTTACAATTTTTTAATATTTCAAAATTTGATTTATTGAGAATTAAAAGTGATCCTAATAATGTCTATAGGAACTTTAATAATTATATTCAAGGTTTTTCTAAGAATGTTTTAGATATAATAGAAAACTTTCAAATTGATCCTTTAGTTTCAAAATTAAATAAGAATAAAAAACTTTATCTTTTAATAGACAAATTTACTGAATTCGACCTCCATCCTAATAAAGTAGATAATCATATGATGGGTTCGGTTTATGAGGAACTTTTAAGAAAATTTTCTGAGATGTCTAATGAAACAAGTGGAGATCATTATACACCAAGAGATATAGTTAAACTTTTAGTATCATTAGTTTTTGGTTACGATAAAGACAATTTAAAAGGTGAAGGAAAGATAAGATCTGTATACGATCCTTGTTGTGGCACTGGTGGAATGTTAACAATTGGAAAAAAGTGGATACACGAAAATATTAATAAAAAAATGAAAATAGAATTATTTGGACAAGAATTAAATGATGAAACTTATGCAATATGCAAATCTGATTTTTTAATGTCTGATGAAAATCCTGAGAATATAAAAGGACCTTTTTCATCTTTGTCTGAGGATGGTTTTTCCAATCGAAAATTTGATTATATGATCACCAATCCACCATTTGGAGTAAGTTGGAAATCTGAAGAAGACTTTATTAAAAATGAAGCAAAAGATCCAACCGGAAGATTTGCATCAGGAACTCCAAGAACATCAGATGGTTCATTATTATTCTTACAACATCTTATTAAAAAAATGGAACCAAAAAACTCAAGAATAGGAATAGTTTTTAATGGATCACCTTTATTCACTGGAGATGCCGGAAGTGGAGAATCGGAAATAAGAAAATGGATAATTGAAAACGATTTACTAGAAACCATTCTAATGCTACCTGACAAAATTTTTTTTAATACAGGTATTACAACATATTTTTGGATTTTAGATAACAATAAGGAAAAAAAAAGAAAAGGGAAAATACAATTATTAGACGTTTCATCATATTATAAATTATTAAAAATGAATTTAGGCGCAAAAAACAAAGAAGTAAAAGAAGATCAGTTAAA
>CACMYE010000015.1 GCA_902617825.1 uncultured Pelagibacteraceae bacterium
ATTTTAAAAATTGTTACAACTTTAGTAAAAAATAATATTCCAGTAATGGGACATTTAGGACTGCTACCTCAATCAGATAAAACTTTTAAATTTAAAGGAAAAAATGAAAGCGAAAGAAAAAATATTTTAGAAGATGCAAAACTTTTAGAGAAATTAGGTGCTTTCTCAATAGTCCTTGAATGTGTAGAAAGCTCATTAGCAAAAAAAATAACTAATAATATTAATATTCCAACTATTGGAATTGGATCTTCAAAATATTGTGATGGTCAAATACTCGTACTTGATGATTTGATAGGTCTTAATCCAATGAATGTTAGGTTTGTAAAAAAATATTCAAATATTAGAAAAGAAATTTCTAAAGCGGTCTCAAATTACGCAAATGATGTAAAAATTAAGAAATTTCCTCTAAAAAAACATTCTTATTAATTAAAAGTATTTTTTGAATTCTTCATTTATTTTTAAAATTTCTAAATCTACCAGACCACCAATAACTAGTTGAAGGCCCACAATTAAAATAAATACTAAACCAACATAAGCTATCCAAATATGCTGTTGTATGTATTTTGCCATATATGTGGCTAGTGCACCTGTTAATACAACAGATAAGACTAATCCAAAAATCATGAAACCAAAATAACCTTTGGCTGCACCAACTACACCAATTACGTTATCAAAACTAATTGTAATATCTGCAAATAAAACCTTATAAACACTTTTGATAAAAGATGGTTCTTTAGATTTTTTGGTAGGAGATTTCTTTTCTTTTTTAATTTCAACTAAATCCTTTCTCAGATCATTAACGATCCATATCAATAAAAGACCTCCCAGAATTTTAATAAAATAAAACTTAAATAAGTATGTAGCAAAGACTGCAAAAATAACTTTAAAAACTAAAGCACCAGCAACTCCCCAAAGAATAATTTTTTTTCTATTTTTGGGAACGAAATTCGCAGCAATTAATCCAATTATAATTGCATTATCTGCAGCTAGAATTATATCTATAAAAATAATTTGTAATAATATTATGGACTGTTCGATCAAGGTAAAAATATATTAGTCTAATTTAGTGAAATTTCAATGTGAGCTGTGTTAATTTTTTATTTTTATGAGGTACAGATTAATATTTAGACTCTTTCACACCATCTATAATATCTTTTAACTCTGCATACTCTTCACAATTACAGTTTTCTAACACTTTTAATCTCTCTCTGGCTAAGTCCATTCTGTTTGTAGTTACGTAAAGTTCACCTAAATATTCGTTTATACCTGTATGATTAGGGTCAATTTCTAAACCCATAAGGTAATATTTTTCACCATTTTCATAATCTCCAAGTTTTCTTGTTGTGAAGCCTAAATAATTTAATGTGTCAGCTTGATTTGGTTTTTCTTTATTTGATTTAAGAAGAAATTTTTGAGCCTTTTCATATCTTTTTTTTGCTTTTTCAATTTTACCTTTTTTTTCGTATTTTTTTGCAAATTTAATTGACTCTACAGCTTTGTCGTAATCTGAATTTAATTTCTTAGGAGTGGAGTCAGAACCAGCTGAATATGAGTTAGATGAAAATAATATTAAAAATAAAACTAAAGATATTTTTTTTAACATTAAATAAATTTCTCCAAATGATTTAAAGGTTTTAATTTAAGTCCATTTTCTAACAAATTGTCTTTTATAGACATTGCTGTAGCTAACGCACTTTTATTATCACCATGTATGCAAATAGAGTCTATTTCACAAGGTATTTGTTTTCCACTGTGACAATTAAGTGACTGATTTTTAACCATTGATAAAACGTGTTTTTTTGCTTGTTCTGGATCAGTTATCAAAGCATGAGGTTTCTTTCTTGAGACCAAGTTCCCATCATCCTCATAGTTTCTATCTGCAAAAATTTCACATGCAATTTTCATATTTAAATTTTTAGCGGCCTGTTCCATTTTTGAACCAGTCGGAACTAAATATATTAAATCTTTACTAATTTCGTTGATTGCGCTAGCTAAAGTTGTTGCTAAGTTAATATCTTCACATGCCATATTATTTAATGCTCCATGAGGCTTGATATGAGTAACGTTTTCCCCATGATTATGAGCAATTTTTTGAAGAACTTCATATTGATCAAAAATAAGTTTTTTTATTTCACCAGATGATAATTTCATTCTTTGACGTCCAAAATTTTCCAGATCATTGAATGATGGATGAGCACCAATACTAACACCATTTTTTTTTGATATTTTTATTACTTCATTCATGGATTGACTATCTCCAGCGTGATATCCGCAAGCTACGTTAGCAGAATTTACTATTTCAAGTAAATCTGGATCATATTTATTTGAATGGTGTTTTGATTTTTCACCTAAATCACAATTTATATTAATTTCCATACCGTTAATTGTTGAAGTATAACATGGCATGTTAAAAAATATATCAAATCTTGGTGACGCAGCTTTATATTGTGACTTTGGCATACAGGTAAATAAAGCAACGAATTTAGAAGTAATAAAATATTTCAATACTATTAGAGAAAAAAAAATTAAAGGAATAAACAACCTTACTCCGTCATATAATAAATTAATTATTTCATTTGATCTTCGAGTTACTAATTTTAGCGAAATTAAAAATAAAATTGAAAACCTAGATACAACCATTGAACAGAATAAAAATAACAAGAAAATTGAAGTACCTGTTTGTTGTGATGAAAATTTTGCATTAGATAAGAGTAGATTAGAAAAAAAATTAAATTTAAGTTATCAGCAAATTTTGACAAAGTTTTTTAATAAAGAGTACTTTTGTTATATGACGGGTTTTATCGCTGGAATGCCTTTTTTGGGAGATATAGATGAAAATTTAAGAACTCAACGTTTAGAAACTCCAAGAGTAAAAGTACCCCAGGGATCAGTCGGTATAACTGAACAATTTGCAAATATATATACTTTTGATAGCCCTGGTGGTTGGAATATAATTGGAAACACTCCTCTGAAAGTATTTGATGATAGTAAAGAGAGAGATCCAAATTTAATTAACCCTGGAGATACAGTTATTTTTAAAAAAATTTCACTACAAGAATATGAGGGTAGTAATGACAAGTAATTATTTTGAAATATTAAGAGGTGGAATTAATACAACATTCCAAGATAAAGGAAGAGAAAATTTATATCATATTGGAATTCCTTTTAGTGGTGTAATGGATAACCGAAATTTTCTTTTAGCAAATAAACTAGTTGGTAATGATTTAAATGCTCCTGTTATTGAATTTGCATATCAGGGTCCACATTTGAGATATACAGGCGATCAATTAAATTTTGTAATTACTGGAGATGTAATTTTTAAAATCAAAAAAAAAGGTATTGAAATTGATGGAGATTGTTATCAGAGCTACCATTTAGAAAATGGCGACGAAATTAACATAATTTCAACGAATAAATCTGTTTATGGTTATTTTGCAATAGGGTCTGAAATCGATCTTAACTTTCAATGGAATAGTTGTTCAATCAACACTAAAGCAAATATTGGTTCAAATAATGGAAAGAAATTAGATACTGGTCAAAAGATTAATCTGTTAAAAATTAATTCTGACAAAACACTTAAAAAAGTAAATTATATAAAAAGTAAAATTGAAAACATAAGAGTAATTAAGGGAACTAATTTTGACTATTTTTCAGAGGAGGGAAAAAAAATATTTTTTGAAAAAGAATTTGTTGTTTCAAAGTTATCCGACAGAATGGGGATGAGACTTGAAGGTTCAAAAATTGAAAATATTATAAATACCAATATTAAGTCTGAGGGTTTGGTCAAGGGTGTGATCCAAGTACCAGCTGATGGTAATCCAATAATTATGCTGTCAGATCATGGCACAGTAGGCGGTTATCCAAAAATAGGTGTTGTAGTTAGTGTTGATTATGACCGATTAGTACAGTTAGCACCTGGCTCGAAAGTGAAGTTTAAAGAAATAGAATTATCTGATGCAGAAACTTTATTTAAACTGTATGAAATGGAGACAGAAAATTTACTTAATCAAATTTAATGAATATCATCAGAAAATTACCAGGACCCTTATTAGTATTTCTGGGTGCTTGTAGTTTAAGCTTTGGTGGATTAATAGTAAAATCTTTTGAGGGAGCAACCCTTTGGCAAATCTTATTTTGGAGAACAGTTTTTTTTCTAATTATAATTAGTCTTTACTTAATCATAACTTACAAAAAACAAGTATTTCGTTCATTCTATAATTTAGGTTTTCCAGGATTTATAGGAGGTTTTGTTTTATCGTTTGGTTTTTGTGGATACGTTTTTGCGATGTATAACACTACTGTTGCAAATGCTAATTTTATAATTCAAACTCAAACAATCTTCTTAGCAATTTTTGGATACTTTTTTTTAAAGGAAAAAATTTCAGTCATCACACTCACTTCTATAATATTAGCAATCTCTGGTATCCTGTTGATGGTAGGAAACTCTTTATCTCCAGGTCAAATGACAGGCAATATTGCTGCATTTATTATGCCTATTTCGTTTGCGGTTTTAATATTAGTTGTAAGAAAATATCCTAATGTAGATATGGTACCTGCTCAATTTATTGCAGGAATTTTTGCTCTAACCATTGGGTTTTTAATGTCTGGAAAAATTCTAATTTCTGCACATGATATTTTTTTAGGTTTCTTGGCAGGTTTTATGCAATTAGGATTTGGATTTATTTTAATTACAATTGGTGCTCAAAGAACACCTTCTGCTATGGTTGGAATCATAATGCTGACAGAGGCAGTTTTAGGGCCGCTTTGGGCATGGATGTTTATAAATGAACAGCCACCATTTATAGTGATTATTGGCGGTGCAATTGTAATTTTTGCAGTATTACTTCAATTTTACAATCTTTATTCATTAGAAAAAAAGACTGCTTAAAATATTGACATTGGTTAATATTTGATAGAATATTTCTTAACGGGAGAGATCACAATTTAATGTGGCACCGAAGGAGCAACCACCCAGGAAACTCTCAGGTAAAAGGACCGTAACATATTAACTCTGGAAAGAGATTAGATTCTCGCCGAAGGAGTAAAACTCTCAGGCAAATATACAGATGGGTACAATAGAGTTAGTATGGAAATTAAAAAAACTTCTTTAAATAAATTACATCAAGATAGTCAAGCTAAGTTTGTTGAATTTGCTGGTTATGAGATGCCAATTCAATACAGTAAAGGCGTTATTGAAGAGCATAAATTTACAAGATCTCATGCTGGTATCTTTGATGTTTCACATATGGGTCAATTGTTTATTTATGGAAATGAAAATCTAACATCTGATCTTGAAAAAATTTTTCCTTTAGATTTAAAAAATCTTCAACAAAATTGCTCTAAGTATAGTTTTCTCATGAACGAAGAGGCAGGTATTTATGATGATCTTATAATTACCAAACTGAAAGATGGATACTTAATTATTTTAAATGCTGCATGCAAAGAAAAAGATTTTGAAATTTTAAGCAATATATTATCTAAAAAATATAAAATGGAACTAAGTAATGATAGAGCGCTAGTTGCAATACAAGGTCCAAAAGCAGTTAAAATTTTAAATGAAACCATAAACGAGGTTAAAAACTTAACTTTTATGACTGGTAACTGGTTTGATTATAATGGTCAAAAGTTATTTGTTACTAGATCAGGATACACAGGAGAGGATGGTTTTGAAGTATCCATTCTAAATGATTTAGCTGAAGAATTTACAAAAAGCTTAATTAAGAAGGGTGCAGAACTAATTGGTCTTGGAGCAAGAGATACTTTGAGATTAGAGGCGGGATTATGTTTATATGGTCATGAATTAGACCTAAATAAAACTCCAGTAGAGGCAAACCTTAAATGGGCAATATCAAAGGAAAGATTATCGAATGGAGGTTTTGTGGGCTCGGATAAAATAATTAACCAAATTAAAGAAGGTGCAAAACAAATAAGAGTTGGAATTAAACCTGAAGGCAGATTGATCGCTAGAGAAAAGACTAAAATTTTTAATGAAACTGAATTACCAATTGGAGAAATAACAAGTGGTACATTCGGTCCAAGTATTAATGGTCCAATTGCAATGGGATATGTTGATAAAGAATTTTCTAAAATCAATACTAAAATTTTATTAGAGGTAAGAGGTAAAAAACATCCAGCAAATATTTGTAAGTTACCGTTCTATAAAAAAAGTTACGTGAAAGGAGTGAATTAATGAGTGAAGTTAAATTTTCAAAAGAACATGAGTGGATTATTTTAGATGGAGATGTAGCCACAATTGGTATAACTCAACATGCAACTGAAATGCTTGGTGATATAGTATTTGCAGAATTACCTGATAAAGGTTCAAATGTTGAAAAAGATGGAACCGCGGGAGTAGTTGAATCTACTAAAGCTGCAAGTGACGTTTATACACCTGTAAGTGGGGAAGTTGTTGATATAAACCAAGCTATTGTTGATGATCCTGCAAAAATAAATGAGGATCCTGAGGGTACAGCTTGGTTTTTTAAATTAAAAATGAAAGATATTTCTGAGCTAGATAGTTTAATGAATAAAGAGGAATATGATAAGTTTGCAAAGGAGAGTTCTAGTTAATGTTACATAATACACAAAAAGATTTTTTGAGAAGGCATATCGGTCCGTCTGAAGAAGAACAAAAGAAAATGCTCAGTGAACTTAAATATAGTTCTTTAGATGAACTTATAAAAAATACTGTTCCAGAAAAAATACAGTTTAAAGGTGAACTTAATATTGGCGAGTCTAATTCAGAATATGAAGCGCTAAGAAAATTAAAAGTGATTTCAAAAAAAAATCAGATTTACTCTAATTTTATTGGTATGGGTTATTATGGAACTTATACACCTTATGTGATTTTAAGAAATATATTAGAAAATCCTGGTTGGTATACTTCATACACACCTTATCAGCCTGAAGTAGCTCAAGGTAGGTTAGAAATGTTACTGAACTTTCAACAGATGATTGTCGATTTTACTGGTATGGACATTGCTAATGCATCTTTACTTGATGAAAGCACAGCTGCTGCTGAAGCTGTAGGTTTGAGTTACAGATTAAATAAACGTGATTGCAAACTAGTATTTGTCTCTGAAAACTGTCATCCACAAACAATTGATCTCATAAAAACTAGGGCCGAACCTATGGGGCTTAAAGTTCTTGTTGGGAATGAGGATAAAGTTTTAGATAATTTAAAAGAAGATATTGTATGTGGAATTTTACAATATCCTGGAACTTTAGGTGACATTAAAGATCCAAGTGAGTCAATAAGTAAAATCCATAAAAAGAATGGTAAAGCGGTACTTGCATGCGATTTACTTTCACTTGCTAAGTTGAAAACACCAAGAGAACTAGGTGCTGATATAGCTGTGGGTAGTTCTCAACGGTTTGGAATTCCGATGGGTTATGGCGGACCTCACGCAGCATTTTTTGCAACAAAAGATGAATATAAAAGATCCTTACCAGGTAGATTAGTAGGAGTTTCAGTGGATAGACACGGAAATAAAGCCTACAGATTATCATTACAAACTAGAGAGCAGCACATAAGAAGAGATAAAGCCACAAGTAACATTTGTACAGCTCAAGCCTTGTTAGCAATTGTGTCAGCAGCATATGCTATCTATCATGGACCTGATGGAATTAAAAATATTTCTGAAAGAGTATCTCAATTAGCAAAAAATTTTGCTGATAAAATTAAACAATCTGGATATGAATTATATTCAGATTATTTTTTTGATACTGTAACTATTATCACTAAAGATAAGACTGATCAAATTTTTGAAAATGCTTTAAATCAAAAAGTTAATATTAGAAAAGTAAATTCGGAAATGTTATCTGTATCTTTCGATGAAAGAAAAAATGTTTATAGAGTGAACCAACTACTGAAAATTTTTAATGCAGCAGAATCAATTAAAAAAGAGGATCCTGTAGCAAATTTAGTAAATTTGCCAAAAAAATTAATTAGAACCTCCAAATATTTAGAACACCCTGTTTTTAATTTATATCATTCAGAGACAGAAATGCTTAGATATCTTAAAAAGTTAGAAGATAAAGATATAGCTCTTAACAGAACCATGATTGCACTAGGCTCATGTACTATGAAATTAAATGCTACTGCAGAAATGATACCTATTTCATGGAGAGAATTAGCTGAGCCTCACCCGTTTGTGCCTGTTGAACAGATGGAAGGTTATAGAGAATTGTTCACTGACCTTAAAAATTGGCTAAGATCAATTACTGGTTTTTCTGGAGTTTCGCTTCAGCCGAATGCAGGCGCTCAAGGTGAATATGCGGGATTAATGGTAATACGAAAATATCACTTAGACAGAGGTGATGAAAATAGAAATATATGTTTAATACCTAGCTCAGCACATGGAACAAATCCAGCAAGTGCACAAATGGCTGGGATGAAAGTTGTAGTAGTTGATTGCGATAAAGAAGGGAATATAGATTTTGAAGATTTAAAGAAAAAAGCAGAAACACATTCAGAAAATCTTGGAGCTTTGATGGTTACATATCCATCCACACATGGTGTTTTTGAAGAAAAAATATCAGATATTTGTGATTTAATTCATAAAAATGGTGGTCAAGTTTATATGGATGGTGCAAATTTAAATGCACTTGTAGGAATTGCAAAACCTGGAAATTTTGGTCCAGATGTTTGTCATATAAATTTACACAAAACATTTTGTATTCCACATGGTGGAGGAGGACCAGGTATGGGTCCTATTGCTTGTAAAAGACACTTACAAGTTTATCTGCCTAATCATTCCGTTGTTAAAGATTGTGGCCCTGCAACAGGTATAGGCGCAGTTTCTGCAGCACCTTGGGGTAGCTCAAGTATTTTATCTATTTCATGGATGTATATAAAAATGATGGGATCTCAAGGTTTGAAATTAGCAACAGAAGTTGCGATTTTAAACGCTAATTATATAGCTCATAGATTAAAAAACCATTTTCCAATTTTATACAAAGGAACTAATGGAAATGTTGCTCACGAATGCATTATTGATATTAGATCAATTAAAAGCGAGACGGGTGTGAGTGAGGAAGACATAGCGAAAAGATTAATAGACTATGGATTTCATGCGCCAACAATGTCATGGCCTGTTGCTGGTACAATGATGATTGAACCAACAGAGAGCGAAAGCTTACCTGAAATAGATAGATTTTGTGATACTTTAATAAATATTAAATTGGAAATAGAAATGATTAAGTCTGGTAAATTTGACAAAGTAGATAATCCAATTAAAAATGCACCTCATACTGATATTGAACTTTCATCAGATGAATGGGAACACAAATATTCAAGACAGCAAGCAGCGTATCCTACAAAATTCTTGAAAACAAATAAATTTTGGCCTCCCGTTGCAAGAGTAGACAATGTTTATGGAGATAAAAACATTTTTTGTACTTGTCCTAGTATGGATGAGTTTAAAGAAGATGCAGCATAAAAATTAATGAAAATTGCTGTTGTCGGCTCTGGTATTTCTGGTTTAAGTGCTGCATACTATTTATCCAAAAAACATCATGTAGATCTTTTTGAAAAAGAAGACCGTTTTGGGGGTCACTCACATACCATTGATCTTACTTTTGGAGAAAAAAAAGTCTCTGTAGATATAGGTTTTATTGTATTTAACTTTCAAACATACCCAAATTTAATAGAATTTTTTAAAGAAAATAATATTGAAATTGAAAAAAGTGATATGTCATTTTCAGTTTCAGTTGATAATACAAATTTTGAATATTGCGGAAAAGGAATAAGCGGTATTTTTTCAAATAGATTAAATTTGTTAAATTTGAAATTTTTAAAAATGTTCTTCGATATAATTAAATTTTATAAAAAAAGTGATGAAGAAGCAATTTTTGAGAGTAAATTAACATTAGGTGAATATCTTGAAAAAAACAAACTATCAAAACCATTTATTGATTACCATATAATTCCTATGGTTTCAGCTATTTGGTCAATGCCACCATTAGAGGCAAGCAAAATGCCAATTAGTTTTTTTTTAAAATTCTTTCAAAATCATGGTTTGTTTAAATTAAAAAATAGACCCCAGTGGTATACTGTATCTAATAGAAGTAGAACCTATGTAAACCAGATTATTTCTAAAATTAGTGGAGAATATTATAAAAATTATAAAGTTAAAAAATTAAAAAGAAAGCCCTCTGGCATTGATTTATACTACGGAGGGCAAAGCGAATTTTTTGATTATGACAAAGTAGTCATAGCAACTCATGCAGACGAAGCCTTAGAATTAATAGATAATCCTTTAGAGGAAGAGAAGAAAATTCTAACTAATTTTAGTTATAAAGAGAATGTTGCTTATATTCATACAGATGTTAGGGCCATGCCTAAAAATAAAAAAGCTTGGTGTTCTTGGAATTCATCTATTGATGACAAAGATACTAAAAAGAATTCTATTAGTTATTGGCTAAATCTTTTGCAAAACTTAAAATGTAAAGAAGATATTTTTTTGACTTTAAATCCATATTTTGAGATCAATAAGTCAAAAATACTAAAAAAAGTTAGATTTTCTCACCCATATTACGATCAAAAAACATTAGATACTCAAGATAAACTTTCTAAATTGCAAAATAAAAGAGATCTACTTTTTTGTGGAAGTTATTTTGGTTACGGATTTCACGAAGATGGAATAAAATCATCTATTGAAATGCTGAAAAACCTTAATGATTAATTCTTGTATTTACAATGGAACAGTAATCCATAAGCGATTTAAACCAAAAAAACACTTTTTTAAATACAAAGTATTTTCATTACTCCTAGATTTATCTGAACTAGAGACATTAAGTAATAAAATTGGATTTTTTTCTTTAAATCGTTTTAATTTAATTAGCTTTCAAGAAAAAGATCATGGACAGAGAGATGGTTCATCTCTAACTGAATGGGTAAAAAAAAACTTGCAACAAAATAATATTAATTCAGAAAATATTAAAATTAAACTTTTATGTTATCCAAGAATATTAGGATATGTATTTAATCCTCTTAGTATTTTTTTTGTTTACAATAATCAAGAACAACTAGTGTCAATTTTATATGAAGTAAAAAATACTTTTGGCGAACAACACACATATGTATTTAAAGTGGATAATACCAAAAATTTAATACAGAATAATTGTTCTAAGAAGTTTCATGTTTCCCCATTTATTGAAATGGACTGTCAGTATTTTTTTAAAATATTAAAACCAGGAAATAAATTATCAGTGATTATCGACCAATATGATAAGGATGGAAAGATTTTGTTTGCTTCTCAAGATGGTGATAGAAATGAGCTAAATAGTACCCAACTAATTAAATCTTATCTAAAACACCCTTTAATGACTTTAAAAATTATTTCTGCGATACATTTTGAAGCGTTCAAATTATGGTTAAAAGGAATAAGATTAGTAAAAAAAAAATTTAATATTAAAAATAATTTAACATTTGAGAATTAATGTTTTTAAATAAAATATCAGATAAATTAGTTTTTAATTTTTTGAGTAAGATTGATTATGGATATCTTGAGATTAAAACTCTTAACGGAGAAATTCTCAAGTTCGGAAATAAACAGGAACCACTTTGTGCTAATATAATTATTAAAAAACCAAATTTTAATTATAATTTAATAAGAGGTGGAAGTATTGGTTTTGCTGAGTCTTATATGAGAGGTGAATTTGAAACTGAAAATCTTTCAAATTTGATTGAGCTAACTGCAAGGAATATAAAAATTATTCATAGGTTCTCAGGTTTATTTGATATTCCTTTAATTAATTATATTAAAAATAAAATCATTAAAAATACCAAAAGCAGGAGTAAGGAGAATATCGCTAAGCACTACGACTTAGGAAATGAATTTTTTTCACTATGGCTTGATGATACTTTAACTTATTCAAGTGCTATATTTAACGAAAATTCAAAAAACTTATCCGAAGCGCAAAATAATAAATATCAAAAACTAATTGATCTTATTAAACCTAAAAATGGCGATAAAGTTTTAGAAATTGGTTGTGGGTGGGGTGGTTTTGCTGAGTATTTAGGCAAAAAATATGATGTAAAACTTGATTGCATTACTATTTCAAAAAAACAATTTGAATATGCTAAAGATCGAATTCACAAATGTGGTCTTAATGAAAAAGTTAATATCGAGATTAAAGATTACAGAGATTTGCAGGGAAAATATAATTCTATTGCTTCAATAGAAATGATCGAAGCTGTTGGGCAAAATTATCTTGATGGATATTTTAAAACCATCAAAGATAATTTATCAGGTGGTGGTAAAGCAGCTATTCAAGCTATAACAATTGATGACAATCTATTTGATAGATATAAAAATAAGCAAGATTTTATTCAAAAATATATATTTCCCGGAGGATTTCTTCCCAACAAAAACAGCATAAATAGATATGTTTCAGATAACGGATTAACAATTAATTCATATATCTCATATGCAGATCACTATGCAAATACATTAGCTATTTGGAGAAATGAATTTATAAAAAAATGGGAGTTAATTAAAAATCAAGGTTTTGATTTAAAATTTAAGAAGATGTGGGAATTTTATTTATCTTATTGTGAAGCTGGCTTTAAATCAAAGAATATAGATCTAATTCAATTTTCACTTCAAAACAAATAACTGATAAAAAGGAAAATTATGCAAAATATAAAAATAATTAAATCTATTTCATTGATAATTTGTGCTTTCTTAATTACAAGTTGTTCAAATAATAGCGCTATGAAACCAGAAGATTTTAAAAATAAAGAACCAAGATTGATAATTGAAGAATATTTAAGTGGAAATGTTAAGGCATGGGGTGTACTACAAAATAGATCGGGTAAAGTTACAAGACAGTTTAATGCTGATTTAAATGGAACATGGGATGGTAAACAATTAGTTTTAAAAGAAAAATTTAATTGGGATGATGGTGAAGTTCAAGATAGAGAATGGACAATAAATAAAATTGATGAGCATAATTATGAGGGAACCGCAGGAGATGTTATAGGTAAAGCCAAAGGTTATTCATATGGTCCGGCCTTTAAATTTGAATATGTTTTATTAGTTCCAGTAAAAGGAAGAGAATTAAAAATCACATTTGATGATTGGATTTTTAAACAAGATGATCGTGTCGCAATCAATAGAGCTACAATGACAAAGTTTGGATTTAAAGTAGCAGAATTGACAGTCGTTTTTGTAAAAGACTAACGATTTACTGATTTAGAAATTAAATAATTATATAATTTATTTGGAAGTATTTGTATTAATTTATAAATAATTTTAATTGGTAAAGGAAAGATTATTTCAAAATTATTTTTTTTAATTAAGCCATTATAAATTTGATCAGCTGCATAATTAGTACTTTTCAAAAAAGGCATCTTAAATTCATTCTTATCTGTTAAAGCAGTTTTTATAAATCCAGGAGTTATTAAGGTAACTCTGACGTTAAATTTTTTAAAATCAAAATAAATACCTTGCGTAAAATTATTTAAAGCTGCTTTAGATGGAGTATATCCAGAAGATTTAGGCAGACCTCTATATCCAACAGGTGACGAAACTACAGCAATATGGCCGTTATTTTTCTCTTTGTAATATTTTTCAACAGCACTAACACAATTTATTACTCCAAGAAAATTAACCTCAATGACATGCTTTATGCTTTGCACATCTAGTTCTTTTTCAGATTTTCTTTCATATGTACCAGAACTAAAAATACAAAGATCCACTTGTCCATGATCGTCTATAATTTTTTTAAATACCTCTTTAGCCTTATCACTATCTGTTACATCTAAAGGATAAGAAAATATATTTTCATCTACTGATAGTTTGTCTAAAAGCTCAACTCTTCTTGCAGAGACAATCACTTTCCATCCTTCTTTAGCAAATTTTAGGGCTGTTGCTTCACCAATGCCACTACTTGCACCAGTTATCCATATTGTTTTTTTATTCATAGTTAATCGTATATATTACTAACATGTTTAAAAATAAATTTTTAACTTTTATCTCTTTTCTTTTTGTCACTTTTAGTGCTTCTGCTATTGGTGGCTTATCTACAATTAGTTATAAAGAACCATGGTATTCATTATTGAATAAACCAACCCTTAGTCCTCCAGATTGGGTCTTTGGACCTGTTTGGACGACATTGTATTTAATGATGACAATTGCTATATGGTTATTTTGGCATTCAAAGAGCAGAGAGACAACTACAGTTTATATTTATTTAATTCATCTAGTGTTTAATACAACTTGGAGTGTAGTTTTCTTTGTTTTTCATAATATGCTCCTCGCTTTAATGGTATTAATTTTATTAATTGGATTAATAATTTATCTCATCTTCAGATTTAAACGTGTCAATCTAGTTAGTTCCTATCTAATGATTCCTTATTTACTTTGGTGTAGCTTTGCACTATTCCTCAATATTAATCTTGTAATGATAAATTAATATGGATGATGTTGTAGTAATAGGCGGTGGAATTATTGGGGCAGCTACAGCTTATTTTTTATCTAAAGAGGGCAGAAAAGTTAAAGTAATCGAGAGAGATCCAACATACAAAACTGCATCATTCCCATTATCTTTAGGTGGATTTAGACGACAATTTTTTCAAAAAGAAAATATTTTATTAGGAAAATTTGCTAGAGAATTTATTAAACAAATACCACAATTATTAAAAACTGAAAAAAATCCAAACCCTACTGCTAGTATGGTAACAAATGGTTATTTATTAATGTTTGGACCTGAACATGCTGAAGAACAATACCGAGCATTAGAAAATCATAAAAAGTGTGAAGCAGGAACAAAAAATGTTAAAGGCTCAGAATTATCAAAAATATTTCCTTATATAAATAATGAGGGAATAGAGACAGCAACGTATACAGATAATCAAACTGAAGGTTGGATCGATCCATTTCTTTTTCATACTGCTTTAAAAAGTAAATCAATTGAACTCGGTGCTGAATTTATTAAGGGAGAAATTAAAAACATTTATGAAGTTAATGCTAAAACTATTATTTCTGCTGCAGGTTGTTGGACAAAAAAATTATTGGAAGATATTCCTGTAGTACCACAAAAACACACAGTATTTAGAGTTAAATGTCCAAAATATATTAAAGAAATGCCTTTAACAGGTGATCTAACAACAGGTGTTTATTGGCGTCCAGAGGGTGGTGAATACCTAGCTGGATCACCTATTTCTGTATTTGATGCTGAAGATTTAGAACCAGCATGGAATGATTTTGAAGAATTAGTTTGGCCAGCATTAGCAAAAAGAATCCCAGCTTTTGAAGAACTAAAATTAACTGGCGGATGGGCTGGATATTACGATTGCAACAAATTAGATAACAATGCAGTTGTTGGTAAACATCCAAAATACGAAAATGTTTATATGGCTTCTGGTTTCACTGGAAGGGGATTAATGCAAGCACCTGGCATAGGTAGAGCATTAACAGAATTAATTACAACAGGATCTTACCAAACAATTGATATTAGTGATTTTTCGGTCGAAAGAGTATTGGGTAAAAGTGCAAGGCGAGAACCATACGTATTGTAATTTTAAGTCCCACAAAAAGTTTGATACTTTTCTTCTGATGTTGGAGCTGGCGTTTGAAATTTTGATATATCAACTTTAGGATTATAAGGGTTTTGAATTACTGACAATAATATATTAAGGGTATTGTAATTATTTTTTTCTGCATCAGATAAAGCTTCCTCTACTTTGTGATTTCTAGGAATAATTAATGGATTAACTTTTTTCATTAGCTCAAGTTGTTTTTTTTTTCCATAATTATTTAAACTTGATCTATTTTTCCAAGCTTTTAACCAGTCTTCAAAACTTTTATCTTTATAAAATTCATCACCAACAGAAATTCCCATTAAATAACAAAATATATTTGTGTAATCTACTTTATTTTTTTCCATCCAATTAAGTAAAGAATTAATCAGTTTTAAGTCATCTTTATTATCACCAACCAAACCAAGTTTAGATTTCATCATATTCAACCATTTTTGTTCATAGATATTTTGAAAATTATCAATAATTTTAGTTGCCGTTTTAATAGCCTGTTCTTCGTCTTCATCAATTATAGGTATCAAACATTCAGCAAATCGAGCTAAATTCCATTTTGCAATTGCTGGCTGATTAGAAAATGCATATCTTCCAAACTTATCGATTGAACTAAAAACAGTTTTAGGATCATAGTAATCCATAAAAGCACAGGGTCCATAATCTATAGTTTCACCTGAAATTGCCATGTTATCAGTATTCATTACTCCATGAATAAATCCAACTCGCATCCAATTAACTATTAGCTGACA
Source organism: uncultured Pelagibacteraceae bacterium (assembly GCA_902617825.1). Taxonomy (GTDB): domain Bacteria; phylum Pseudomonadota; class Alphaproteobacteria; order Pelagibacterales; family Pelagibacteraceae; genus Pelagibacter. The sequence continues at coordinate 16,291 of CACMYE010000015.1, forward strand.
TTGTCTATCAATTACTAATTTTAACAAATCTACAGCTTTTGTTTTGGAAAATTTAATTTCTGGATAATGTCTATCAACTGTATAATTAACTAACATTTTCAATTCATCAATATTTTGTTTTGCAGCGATGTATTGAAATGTTCCAACTCGAATATGACTAGAGGCAACTCTTGTTAATATGGCACCCTCTAATAAATTTTCTCTTACAACCTTTTCTCCAGTTTTGGTCACAGCAAGACTTCTAGTTGTAGGAATATTTAATGAATGTATGGCCTCACTAATAATATATTCTCTTAGCATTGGCCCTAAAGCTGCACGACCATCACCACCTCTTGAAAATGAAGTCCTGCCAGATCCTTTGAATTGAATATCGTATCTTTTTTTTTGATTGGTTACATGCTCACCTATTAAAACTGCTCTTCCATCACCTAACATTGTAAAATGGCCAAATTGATGCCCTGCATAAGCTTGAGCTATTGAGCTAGTTCCTTCAGGCAGAATATTTCCTGCAAATAGAGCAGATAATTCATTTTTTTCGATTTTAGAAAAATCAAGCCCCAATTCATTTGCCAAATTTTCATTTAAGATAATCAACTCAGGTTTCAAAACTGAAACAGGTTTAACAATCTCCTTAAAAGTTTCGGGTAACTTTGAATAAGAATTATCAAAATTCCATTTAATATAGTTTTTCACAAGTTTTATAGGTTCCAAATATTGTTTAAAATTTCTTCTCTTCTACAAGCTTTTTTATATTCCAAATACCTTTGAAACTTTTTTACATAAAAATCTTGATGATAAACTTCAGCTTGGTAAAATTTATCAAAACTTCTAACGTAAGTGACGATTTCTTTATTAAATTTTTTCTCTAATTCATTTACGCTATTTTCTATGAGTTTTTTTTCTTTATTGTTTTGATAAAAAGCAACTGATCTATAACTGTATCCTTTATCACAAAATTGTCCATAAGGATCGAAGGGATCTATATTTTTCCAAAAAATATTTAATAATTCTTTAAAAGAAATAATTTCTTTGTCATAGACAATTTCAACAACTTCAAAATGACCAGTCTTACCATAAACTACTTCTTTGTAGGTTGGGTTTTCTGTAGTGCCACCAGAATAACCCGATATTACCTTTTCAACTCCACTTAATTTTTCAAAGGACTCTTCCATGCACCAGAAACATCCACCAGCAAAATATGCCTTACTTTTTTGATTTGCCTCTGCAGCAGTAATAAAGGAGATGATAAAAATTATGATAGTTAAAAATTTCATTTAACATCATAAACAAAAAAAAAGAATTTAGTCTATGATATTAAAGGTAGCTACTTTTTGTAAACTACCTTTAATAAGTATTTTGTTAATTATTTTTCTTATATTTAGCTGCTTCTTCAGAACCACCTGTAGCTGATCCTTTACTGTATGAATGCGCACCCATTCCAGCTAATTGGCCATCTTTTACAATAAGATATTGATCTCTAATTTCTCTACCCTCAAAGAAACATTCTAATATTTCTCTTACACCATCAGCATACCTTGTTTGTGCAGATAAAGATGTTCCTGAGGTATGAGGAGTCATTCCATGGTTTGGCATTGTTCTCCATACATGATCATTAGGAGCTGGTTGTGGAAACCAAACATCTCCAGCATAACCACTTAATTGCCCACTTTTTAATGCATTAGCAATTGCATCGCGGTTACAGATTTTTCCTCTAGCAGTATTAACAATATAAGCACCTTTTTTCATTTTGCTTATCATTGCATCATCAAATAAGTTTTCAGTTTCTGGATGGAGAGGACAATTTATTGTCACTACATCACAAACCTTAACCATAGACTCAACAGACTCGTGAAAAGTTAAATTTAATTCTTTTTCAACGCTTTCAGGTAATCTATGTCTATCAAAATAATGCAGATGAGTATCAAATGGTTTCATTTTTCTTAATGCATCTAAACCAATACGACCTGCTGCAACTGTTCCAATATGCATACCTTCAACATCATAAGATCTCTGAACAGCGTCTGCAATATTCCAGCCACCCTCGTTTACGATTCTATGTTGGTTATGGTAATCCCTTACCATTGAAACTATCATCATAACAATGTGTTCAGCAACCGATCTTGAGTTACAAAAGGTAACTTCAACAACATCAATCTTATGATCCATCGCTGCCTGTAAATCAACGTGATCTGATCCAATCCCTGCTGTAATAGCCATTTTTAAATTTTTGGCCTTTTCAATTTTTTCTTTAGTTAAGTAATATGGAAAGAAAGGTTGCGAAATAACTATATCAGAATCTACAATATGCTTGTCAGCTTCATTTCCATCACCATCTTTGCTATTAGTTACTACTAATTCGTGACCATTACTTTCTAAAAATTTTCTCAATCCTAATTCACCAGAAACACAACCCAGTAAATCTCCAGGGTTAAAATCTCGTCCTTTTGGTGACGGTAAAGTCATACCATCAGGATACTTTTCTAATTTTGGAAGATCTTTAAGGGGATATGATTTTGGCATTCCACCTTTAGGATCATCGTATAATACGCACAATATCTTCATTTACTCTCCTGTATGTAATAAAATATTAATTTATTTTTGACCATCTAACCTTATTTTAAAGAGGCTAGCAAACAAATTATTTCTTAGAGGGATAATTTTTTTTTAGGATTAATCGATTAATAATTATTGCAAAAATTAGAATAATTATTGAACCAGAAATCACAGGGGTCAACAAGTAGTCCACCGACACACTACCCATTATTACTATAATGGGATTTCCACCAGCTGGTGGATGAGTTACTTTAAATAATATCATCAATCCAACGCCAAAACCTACAGCCAATGGGACAGTTATATGTAAAGGTAAAGGTATAAAGTATAAAAAAATCATTCCCACAATTGCAGTAAGAACGTGACCAAAGAAAACATTTTTTGGCTGAGCGAAAGGACTTTCAGGATATCCATAGAGTAGAACCATTGAAGATCCAAAGGAAGCAATCAAAAACACTCCATACTCAGTTTTGTATGTTAAAAGAGTAAGTATTCCAATTGTAATAATCGAAAAGAGTCCTGCGTAGAATGATTGCTTTAAATTTCTCATAATTTAATTTGCTATAATTTTTTTTAAGGCGTTGAAAGGAAGAAGAATACATTCTTTTCTTGATATATTTTTTTTATCAAACAATTTACTTAAAAAAGACCATTTTTTTTCAATACTTTCTGGTTTTTTATTAAAAAAAAATTTTGCATAATCACAAAGCTCATCAATTTTATTTTTTTTGGAGTTAATCAAATTTTTTGACAACAGACTTGCAGTAGCCTGACAATAAACACATGATTTTCCCTGGTAGCCAAAATCAACAAGTTTTTCATTTTTTATGATTAACTTAATTTGAATTTCATCTCCGCATAAAGGATTTTTGGATTTTGCAGTATGAGTGTAGTTTTTGATATTTTTGTTATTTTCTGTATCTGAAGCAATCTCTAAAATTTTTAAATCCATATAAGTATTTTATTTTATTCTATATATCACTAATTTTTATTTAGATTTAAAATATATTTTTGTTGTAGAAAATTCTATTTAGAATTAGATTTCTGAATATGATTGAGCTCAGAAGTCCCAAAATAGCTATTCCAGTTGTTTTATTTGCAGGCTTACTGTGGTCATTTGGCCCATTAGTTGTGAGATACATGGATAATCCTCAGTTAGTACCATGGCAATACATTTTTGGAAGAGGTTTAACTATTTTCATTTTATTAAATCTTTATTTATTTTTTGAAGAAGGAAAAAATTTTTATAAAAATTACTTTAAAATAGGATTATCTGGTGTGATAGGGGGCTCAGGTTTAGGTGTTGCAATGATCACCTTTATTTATTCAATTACAAATACTAGTGCTGCGGTGACATTACTTTGTTTAGCTGCAATGCCATTTTTTACAGCATTATTAGCTTTTTTGTTTTTAAAAGAAAAAATTTCTCTAAATGTTTGGATTTCAATTGTCCTAGCAACTGTAGGTATTTTAATTATGGCTCTTGGTAATACTAGTGAAAAATCCTTAATTGGATTTGTATTTGGTCTTACAGCTTCAATTGGTTTTTCAGTTTTTTCTGTGACATTAAGGTGGAGAAAGGAAACTCCAAAATTTACAACAGTCGCTTTTGCAGGTTTTTTTTGTGTTATTTTTTCATCTATTGTAATTATTACAAATGATTTAGTATTTTTTTCATCAAGCTATAACGGCTCTTTATTTTCTTTACATGGAACCTTAGTCTGTTTTGGTTTAATTTTATATTCAATAGGTTCAAAAGCTATTCCTGCAGCAGAACTAACCTTGCTATCTTTAACAGAAGTTGTGGGAGGAATATTTTGGGTATGGTTACCTCTGTTTGGTATAAATGAGGTTCCTACAACAAACACAATCATTGGTGGATTTTTTCTTTTTGTCTCAATAATCTATTACAGTTTAGTTATGAGATGGAATAAAAGATACATCGCTTTAAACTAATATATGAATAAAAATAATATAATTGTGAATAGTTGGAATGAGTGGGATCCTCTAAAACATGTCATAGTTGGTAAAGCTGATGGTACTTGCATTCCTGCGCCAGAACCAGCTTTAGATGCGAAAGTTCCTGAAGATAGTGATATGAGAGGACAGTTTGGACCAAGAACGAAAGATACAACAGATAAAGCTAATCAATTATTAGATGATTTTGCAGCATTGCTTGAAAATAGAGGAATTAAAGTTGATCGACCAACTCCTATCAATTTTAATCAAAAAACTTCAACACCTGATTGGGAAGCAGAGACAATGTTTGGTTGTATGCCTCCTAGAGATGTTTTATTGACTGTTGGAAATGAAATATTAGAGGCAACAATGAGTTACCGTTCCAGATGGTTTGAATATTTATGCTATCGACCGCTATTACAGAACTATTATAATCTAGATCCAAATATGCGACATGAGTCTGCTCCAAAACCAAGATTAACAGAATTAGATTATAGAAAAGATTATCTTTCAGATAAAATTGGAGTTGAAAAAAGATTAGAGTGGACTGAAAAAAAACTCTTTGTAACGACAGAGGAGGAGCCTTTATTTGATGCAGCAGATGTTTTAAGATTTGGAAAAGATCTTGTAGTACAACATGGTTTTACTACAAATCTAAAAGGTATAAATTGGCTCAAAAGACATTACAAAGATCATAGAGTTCATGCAGTAAATTTTCCAGGTGATCCATACCCAATCCATATTGATGCAACCTTTACTCCAATTAAAGAGGGATTAATTATTAATAATCCACAAAGAAGATTACCTAATGAACAGAGAAAACTATTTGAAAATAATGGTTGGGAAATAATTGATAGCGCGCAACCTGCACATAATGAGCCACCACCTTTATGCTATTCTTCTACTTGGCTTTCAATGAATGTACTTGTTTTAGATCCAAAGACTGTTTGCGTTGAAAAAAGTGAAATTTATCAAGCTGAACAACTAGATAAGTTAGGTATGGAGGTAGTTCCAGTTGAACTGAGAGATGCTTATGCATTTGGTGGAGGTCTTCATTGTTGCACAGCAGATGTTTATAGAGATGGTGTATTAAAAAATTATTTTCCAAAGCAATAATATGGTACAGATTAAGACTAAAAGAGAAAGAGTACAATTTGCTTCAGATAATGTTACAGGAGCATGTCCAGAAGTTTTAGAAGCAATACTAAAAGCAAATGATGGTGACAGAACTCCTTATGGAAATGATCAAATATCCACAGATTTACAAAATAAATTTTCAGAAATTTTTGAAAAACAAGTAATTGTTTTTCCAACTGCATCTGGGACAGCTTCTAACGCGTTGGCGCTTTCAACAATGACACCATCATTTGGTAATATTTATTGTCATAGATTTTCTCACATAAATACTGATGAATGTGGAGCACCTGAATTCTATACTGGAGGTGCAAAATTAGTTAATATTTATGGTGTTGATGGAAAAATTACAGCTAAAGAATTAGATGAAAATGTAATTGGTAAAGATATTGTTCATCATACTCAACCTTCTTCAGTAAGCATAACACAATTAACTGAAACTGGAGAAGCTTATCAGTTAGATGAGATTAAAGAAATTTCTGATGTTGCACATCACCATAAATTAAATATCCATATGGATGGTGCGAGATTTGCAAATGCATTAGTATCTTTAAACTGTTCACCAGCAGAAATGACATGGAAATCAGGGATAGATGTATTGTCATTTGGGGCTACTAAAAATGGCTGTTTAGCAGCCGAGGCAATTATTTTTTTTAAACCTGAATTAGTGGGGAACTTACCTTTTTTAATGAAAAGAGCAGGGCATTTATTATCTAAGATGAGTTTTGTCTCTGCCCAATTAGATGCTTATATTTCTAAAGATGTGTGGTTAAAAAATGCAAAGCATGCCAATTTAATGGGTAAAAAATTAAGCAACGGATTAAACAAATATCCACAAATTAAA
>CACMYE010000016.1 GCA_902617825.1 uncultured Pelagibacteraceae bacterium
AATACTTATGTAAAAAATAAAAGGTCAGTTTAAACTGGCCTTTTATTTTAAATGTTTTTTATTTAACCCATCAATATCAATTTCATCATAATATTCATAAGGTTGAACTATCCACGGATCACCGTCTAATAATACTGGACAATAATCTGGTTTGAATATTGATGATTTTTTCTTCCACAAACATGCTGTCCTAATTTCTTCTATATGACTTTTAATAGGCTCATATTGTTTGAGCCAATCAATACTTTTATTTAATGTTAAGCCTGTATCAGATAAATCATCAACTAATAATATATTTTTGAAATCTTCATTTTTTGCAATTGCACTCATATCTCTTGCAAAAATTAATTCTCCTTGTTGATCTTCAACAGTTTCTCCAGAATAGCTCTGAATTACAACATATGCTGTGGGTACTTTAAAAATTCGAGATAAAATATCAATTATTGGTGCAGCACCTCTCATAATACCTACAAGCACAGATGGAGTGTAATTTTGATGTATTTGTAGTGCTAATTTTTCAACAGTGCTTGTATACTCTTCGAAAGAAATTATTAATTTATTATCCATGAAATTTATTATCACAACTAAAATTATTTAAAAGGAGAAATCATGAAAGCTTACTGGATAAGTGTTTATAAGGAAGTTGAAAACCAAGAAAATTTAAAAAAATATGCTGAGGTGGTAACGCCAATAATAAAGAGTTACGGAGGAATTCCTCTTGTAAGAGGTGGAAAACACATAACATATGATGGAGATGATTTTGTAAGAACTGTTATATGGGAATTTCCAAATTATGAAAAAGCTATAGAATGTCACAATTCTAAAGAGTATTTAGATGGTTGGAATATTGCAAAAAGTACAACTACTAGACACATGCAAATAGTTGAAGGATTTAGTATTGAATAGGCTCCGGATCTATACTTCTCCATAAATACCAAGTTGCAACTGAGCAATAAGGTGAGAATTTTTTATTCAATAATTTAACAAAATTTTCTGGTGGTAAGTATTTTTTGTTATAATTTTTTGAAATCGCTCTTAACAAACCAATATCTTGAATTGGCCAAATATTAGGTCGATTATAAGTAAATAGTAAGATCATTTCTGCAGACCATCTTCCAATTTGTCTCAATTCAGATAAATAAATTATCGCCTCTTCATCGGACATTTTAGGAATAAGTTTTGGATTAAATGTTTTATCAATTACTTGTTTAGCTAGACTTTTGATACCTTTTACCTTTAGCCTACTTAGACCACAGCTTTTAAGTTGAGAGGTTGTTAACTTATTTACTATCTTAGCCGTAATTTTATTTTTACATTTTTTTTTAAATTTTAAAAAAACTGAATTAGCAGCAGCAACACTAATTTGTTGACCAATAATGCTTTTGCATAATGAGAAAAAGACATCTTTTCTGGAGGTCAAAATCGTCTCTGAAGGAGACTTGTACTTTTTTATCAAAGCAAACATTATTTTGTCCTTCCTGGATAAATATTTTTTTGCTGTATTCCAGTATCGTGGAGAATTACTCATGTTGTGAAACTGACAGTCGATTCTTTAAAGTCATTTCTCTTCTAAAAATTATAAATGAAGATAATATTACTAATAAAGCTCCCATTAATGTTTTTAATGTTGGAACTTCACTCCAAATAAAATATCCAAATATTATAGCGAATACCAAAGCTAAATATTTCAGAGGAGTGACTAAACTTACTTCTGAAAGCTTGTAAGATTGAGACAACCATAAATTTGCAAGACCTCCTAAAATTCCTACCATAGACAATAGAAATAAATCTAAAAAATTAGGCATAACCCAGCCCTGAAACAGAGACAAAAGACCCAAAATTGCTATTGAAAAAGAGAAGAAAAAACTGATCAACCATACTGGCTCTGTTGTAGATAATTTTCTGATTGCTATAGCTACATATGATAGGCCAATACAAAAAATTATTGGATATATGTAGTAGAAATTTAAAGAACTAAAACCTGGTTCTGTAATCACAATTATTCCTACAAAACCCACTAAGACAGCTAACCATCTATATAAACCAACTTTTTCATTTAATAAAAATATTGAGAAAATTGTTGTAAATATTGGTGCTGCAAATGTAATACTTACTACTGTTGCTAATGGTAAATTCCTTAAGGCAATAAAAATTGCAACTAAAGCAATTAAGCCTGATAAACATCTCTTAAAATGAAGGATAGGCCTTGTTGTTTTATAAAAATCTAAAAATCTATTTCTAGGAATAAGAAACAAAATTGGAATTATTCCACAAAAACCCCTGAAAAATAAAACTTGTCCAACAGGATATGAGTCTGACCACTTTACTAATACATCCATTAGTGAAAAGGCGCATACAGAGATGAACATGTAGAAAAAGCCTAATTGATTTTTTGACAACATAGGGTTAACTTTAAATCAATTGAATTAATTATCAATGGAAATAGCAATTTTAGGATTAGGATGTTTTTGGGGACCAGAAATTAAGTTCAGTAAACTTGATGGAGTTGTTAAAACTGAAGTTGGATATTGTGGTGGTTATAATGCAGAAACAAATTATAAGGAAGTGTGTACTGGTTCAACAAATCATGCGGAGGTGGTTAAATTAGATTTCGATCCAAAAATAATATCTTATGAAAAAATCCTTAAATTTTTTTTTGAAATTCATGACCCAACAACTCTTAATTCTCAAGGACCAGATTTTGGAACACAATATAGAAGTGAAATTTTTTATTTAAACGATAATCAAAAAATAACCGCAGAAAGTATTATAAATAAAGAAAACGAAAGACTATCTGGAAAAGTTGTAACTAAATTATCACAAGTTAAAAACTATTGTGCAGCTGAGGAATACCACCAAAAGTATTTAGAAAAAAGATAGAATGTCTTTAGTGGATACAGATTGGTTAGAAAAAAATATCAACCAAGTAAAAGTTATTGATTGTTCTTGGCATATGCCAGCGGAAAATAGAAATGCCGAGGAAGAATTCAATAATGAACATATTGCAAACGCAATTTTTTTTGACTTAGACAAAAATTCTAAAAACAATACAGATCTTCCACACATGCTTCCAAGCTTAGACGATTGGAACAAAATAGTTTCAAACTTAGGAATTTCGAAAGATGATCAAATAATTATTTATGATAACTCTAATGTAATAAGTTCTTGTAGATGTTGGTATAACTTTATTTATTTTGGACATGATCCTAAGCTTGTTAGTGTGCTAAATGGTGGATTAAGAAAGTGGAAACAAGAAAATAAAAAGATATCAAATAAAGTAATTAAATTTACAAAAACAAATTATGAAGGCAAAGAATTAATTTCTTTGGTGAAAGACAAAAATAAAATTGATTTAAATATTTCAGAAAAAGAGTTTGTTGTTGTTGATGCAAGAAGTAAAGATAGATTTGAAGGAAAAGTGCCAGATCCAAGAAAAAATGTTAGAAGTGGATCTATTCCTAATTCTATTTGTTTACCCTTTGCGGAAGTTATAAACAAAGATTTTTCATTTAAAAATGTAGAGGAGTTAAAAATTTTGTTTAAAAATTCATTTAGAAATCCAATGGATAAACCTGTCTTTTCATGTGGGTCTGGTGTTACTGCTTGTGTTTTAGCCCTTGCATATTCTTTGGTAAACGCTAATTATCTGCCTGTCATATATGATGGTTCTTGGGCTGAGTATGGCAAAATCTAAGCTATGAAAAGATCTACGAAAATAACAAGTATAGTAATTATATTTTTTTTAATCATTACAACTGTAATTGTTGGAAGAACTATGATCGGAAATCATTTTAAAAAAAAATTTAGTAAAAGGCCTCCACCAGGAATAATTGTTACAGCTGCTAAAGAAAGAATTTTCGAAAATATTATAAGTACTTATGGAACGGCTGCTCCAGTTCAGACCCAATCTTTTAAAGTTGAAAAATATGAAATTCTTAGACCGATTAATTACAATCAAAAAGTGAAAAAAGGTGATGTTATTGCTGATCTTAAAAATAGAAAAATTATAGCTCAATTTGATGGAACAATTGGAAAAAGAGAATTTTCTGAAGATTTAGAAGTTTCAAAATCATCAATACTTATTAATTTAGAAGACACTAGCTCAATTTATTGCGATGTGGATATACCAGAAATATTTGTCCCTTTTGTAAAAGTTGGTTTACCTGTCGACATAAAATTTTCTGGATATAAAGACAAAATATACAAAGGCAGTGTTGATTCATTTGCAAGCAGAATAAGCGAGGATACAAGATCTTTGGCTACCAGGATTAAGATGGATAATGTTTCAGGTGAAATACTCCCAGGTTCATTTTTAGAAATATCAATTAAATATGATGTTAGAGAAAGTTTAAGTATTCCAGATACAAGTACAATTGTTGAAGGTGAAAATGTTTTTATTTATAAAGTTGATGAGAAAAATAAAGTATTAAAAACAAAGATTAATACCGGTGATCGATACATAGGCTTTGTAGAAGTTTTAAATGGCCTAAACAGTGGTGATAAAATTGTTGCTGAAGGTACAAAGAAAGTAAGACCCAATCTAACCATCAGACCAATAGAAAAAGGTTCAAAAAAAAAACAAGCAAATTCTAGTTGGGGCAAAAAAGATAAATCTAAAAAAGAAGAACCAAAAAAAAGTAAATTAGATTGGTTAAAAAAATTAAATATATTTAAAAAATCTGAGAGCTAATAATTAAATGTATATTACTGAAGTCAGCATAAAAAGACCTGTGGTTGCTTGGGTAATGTCTTTAATACTAATTATTTTTGGTGTTTTTGTTTTTGCAGAATTACCAGTAAGAGAATTACCAGATGGGATACAGCCACCTGTCGTTCAAGTACAAACAGAATATAAGTCTGCCTCAGCAGAAATTGTAGATGAAGAAATAACTCAAAAAATTGAGGATGTCATTGGTGGAGCAGAAGGAATTAAAAATATAGATTCAAGTTCTCTCAGCGGTAGAAGTAGAATAAACATTCAATTTAATACAGACATAGATTTAGATGATGCGGCAAACGATATTCGAGAAAGAGTATCTAGAGTAGTTGACAATCTACCAAGTGAGTCGAGTCCTCCGCAAATATTAAAACAGGCTGCCGGATTTACAACCACAATGTGGGTAGGCTTATCCTCCCCAACCTGGAGTGACCTAGAACTTGGAGATTATGCAGAAAGATATCTAATAGATGCTTTTTCGAGTGTGCCTAACGTTGGAAGAATAAGGGTTGGTGGATTAAGAGAGTTAAGTGTTAGAGTTTGGATAGATCCAATTAAATTAGCCTCGAATAACCTTACGATTCAAGAAGTTGAAAGAGCATTTAGGAATGAGAATGTTAATCTTCCAGCAGGTACCTTAGAAGCAAGCAATAAAGATCTGACTTTAAATATTGATAAATCTTACTCTAATATTGATAGCATCAAACAATTACCATTAAAAAAAGATAAGGATAAAGTTATTATCTTATCTGATGTTGCAAATGTTGAACTAGGTCCAGTATCAGAAAAAACTCTATTTAAAGCTCAAAGAAAAAACGAAATTAATTTAAAAACTGTAGGGATTGGAATTTATGCTAAAAGTGGTGCTTCTACTGTTGAACTTTCAAATCAAATTAAAAAGAAAATAAACGAATTAAATAGATCTTTACCGGATGGATTAAAATTAGAGGTAGCTTTTAATAGAGCCACATACGTTGGTGCGGCGATTGAGGAAGTTTATAAGAGTTTAATTATTGCATTTATTTTAGTTGTTTTAATTATCTATCTATTTCTTGGTAACCTTAAAGCTGTGATAGTTCCAGCAGTTGCCCTACCAGTTAGTTTAATAGGATCATTCTTAGGATTATACTTGTTTGACCTCTCAATTAATATTTTCGTACTACTAAGTTTTATTTTAGCCATAGGTATAATAACAGATGACTCGGTTATTATGACTGATGCCATCTATACTAGAATTGAAAATGGTGAAACTCCACTTGTTGCTGCATATAGAGGATCAAAACAAATTACTTTTGCAATTATTGCAACAACTTTGATTTTAGTTGCAGTTTTTTTGCCTCTAATTTTTATAAAAGGTATTTCTGGAACTTTGTTTAAAGAAACTGCAATCGCTTTATCTTTTTCTATAGTGGTTTCTTCTTTTGTTGCTTTAACATTGTCCCCAATGCTAGGAAGTAAATTTTTAAATAAAAAAGAAAAAATAAATTTTTTTGTTAAAAAATTTAATAATGGATTTAAATCTTTTACCAGCTTTTATATTGATACTTTAAAATATTGGATAAATAAGCAGAAAACTATTTCTGTATTTATAATTTTAATAATTACAGCTTCTGTATTTTTGTTTGATTTTTCTAAAAAAGAGCTGATTCCTACTGAGGACAGAGGTGTTTATTTGATAATTGGATCTACTGATGAAGGTAGCTCATTTGAATATACTCAAGAGAAAGCACAAATTATTGAGAACAGAATAATTAAATTATTGCAAGCTAAAGATAGTCCATACGAGAGAATTATTATGAGAGTTCCAGGATTTGGTAAATCTGCAACAACCTATAATACATTTATAATTATTGCGTTATTAGATGAATGGAAAAACAGAGAAAAAAGTAGTCAGACAGTATTGAGAGAAGCTATCGGCCAAGTTGTTTCCGTTCCCGAAACTTTTGCTTTCCCAATATCTCCTCAGGCAATTAGAGTTTCGAGCTATAACAAGCCAGTTCAAATGGTAATCTATGGAACAAGCTACGAAGAGCTTGAGGATATACAAAAAAATGTTTTGCGGGAATTAAGAAAAAATAGAAACATGTCTCGAATAGAAAGTGACTACACAAAAAATAAACCTGAAGTTAAACTAATAACTAATAAAAATAGAGCTAACGATTTAGGGGTATCTACAGAGAATATTGGAAGAACTTTAGAAACATTATATGGAGGCAAAAGAGTTACTACTTTCAGTAAGGAAGGAAGAGAATATCCGATCATTTTGCAACAATACCTAGCAGATAGACGTGACAAAGATGGTTTATCAAAAATCTTTGTTAGATCAGAAACCACTGGAAAGCTTGTATCAGTTGCAAGTCTAGTAGAATTTAAAGAGAAAGGTACAGCAGAAGTGCTTCCTAGATATAACCGTCAAAGAGCCGTTACAATTTCTGCAGCACTTTCAGAGAATTATACTTTATCAGAGGCTATAAATTATTTAGAGAATTTAATGATAAAAGTTGCACCTGAAAATCAAATTACGTGGAAAGGAAAATCTGAGGAACTAAAAGAAACAACTAATGAAATATATTTAATCTTTGCTTTAGCCTTAATTACAGCATATTTAGTAATGGCGGCGACATTTAATTCTTTTATTCATCCCTTCATAATTATTTTAACAGTTCCACTTGCAGTTTTTGGTGGATTAGTTTTTATTTTATTTTTAAACAGTTCAATAAATATTTTTTCTCAAATTGCATTAATTATACTAATTGGTATCTCAACAAAGAATAGTATTTTGATAGTAGACTATACAAATCAGATCCGAACAACTGGTGTTAAATTGCAAGAAGCAGTCTTAAAAGCATGTCAGCTTAGAATAAGACCAATTATAATGACTTCATTAAGTACAATGATTGCTATGTTGCCACTGGTAATTGGAAACATTGGGCCAGGTGCAGGAGAGGGATCTAGATTAGCTGTTGGAGGAACTATTCTTGGAGGTATGATTATTTCAACTTTTTTCACATTATACGTAACACCTACAATGTACTTAGCGCTTGCAAAAAATACAAAGCGTATTGATGCAGTAGATATAGAGCTTAAAAAACAATTAAATTAAAAAACAATATATTTATTTGTAGATAAAGAATTCTTACAATCAGATAATTGCTTCTTATAGATACTTGCTTGTTTTTCTACTCTCTTTGCTAAATTAATGATCTTCTTATTATTTTTATAATTTTTATAATTTCCCCAACCCTCATGATAAGCAATATACTGTTTAAAAGCATCTTGTTTTGAAACTTTTAAAATTTTTTCAGTTTTGGATGTATACCAACCTATAAAATCAACACTATCTTTAAATCTTGTTCTTGTAGCAATTTTATTTCCAGTTTCAGTTTTATACTGCTTCCACGTTCCTTTAACTGCTTGAGAATAACCAAATGAACTAGAAGGTCTTTTATAGGGGACTATTTTAAAAAGTTTTTGTCGTGGTGGCTTTGCAAGCCAATCAAAACCTGACTCCATTTTAATAATTGCAAGTTGTAAGTAAATGGGTGTACCCCACTTTTGCTCCGATTTTTTTGCATGTTTGTACCATAAATATCTTTCGTTAAATATTGAACAACTATCAGATGTATTAGAAGGTATTGAAGAACATGCACTTATTAAAAAAAGAAAAATTAATAAGAAATTAATTTTCAAGATTTTCATATTTTTTATATAAATTGAAAACTATTATTACAACAATTACACCGGCTAGATTTCCAAATAAATCAGAATACTCAAAACTTCTTTCAGGGATAAAATTATGAAATAATTCTAGAAAAATAGAGATAACAATTAAATATATGCTTAAATAATGAATTTTTTTTGAATTTTTATAAGTAAAAAAACCAATTAAAGATAAAACTGCAAAAGCATATAAATGATTTGATGAAATTATGTAATCAGGTGTAATTTGAGGTTGCAACTTGCAATCATCATATAAAAAACATCCAATCAAACTACCTGGGAATAGATATAATAAAATTAAAATAAAATTTAATAGATAAAAAATTATTTTGTATTTTGTAAAAAAATTAAACATAATTAGTATAGTTTTATTTATCAAATTATTCTAAAAGATAAACAAATGAGTTATTTAATACTTGTAAGACATGGTCAAAGTGTATGGAATTTTGAAAATAGATTTACTGGATGGGTAGATGTTGACTTAAATGAAAATGGAAGAGCCCAAGCAAAAAAAGCAGGTGAGCTTATCAAAGAGAAAAAAATAAATATTGATGTATATTACTCATCTTTTCAATTAAGAGCCAAAAATACTTTAAAAATTATTCAAGAAAAATTAAATGACTACAAAAATGTTGAGTCTGCTTGGCAACTTAACGAGAGGCACTATGGGTCTCTTACAGGTTTAAATAAAGATGAAATGAAACAAAAACTTGGTGAAGATAAAGTGCACCAGTTTAGACGTTCCTGGGATCTAAGACCAGATCCATTAGATAAAAGTAGCCCCTATCATCCTTTAAATATTAATATATACAAAAATATACCTACCGAAAAAATACCAGATACTGAATCTTTAAAAGATACTTATGAAAGAGTGATCAAATTTTATAATGACGAAATCGAAATCAATTTCAAAAATAAAAATATTTTGATTTCTGCTCATGGAAATTCTATAAGAGCTTTATGTAAATACCTTTTTAATTTAGACAACAAAGAAATTTCAAAATTAGAAATACCCACTGGAAATCCTTTACTAATGAAATTTGATGACAAAAATAAATTATTTAACTGTGAATATCTTGACTCAGAAAGGGCTAAAGATCTTTTAGTTTATTAAAAGTTTTTAAATCAGTTAGGTGATAAAATTTTTGTTTACTCTCATACCCATATAATTTTTTTTCATCTATTAATTTATTCCAAATATTTAAGATTGAAAATTTTCTCTTTATATGATTCATCAAAATTTTTTTATTTAAAATTTGACAGCCAGTATAAATAAAATCCTTCATATTTTTTTTTGTAATAAGATTATTTGAGAGATTGAAATCACCTTTAAAATTTTTATCAAAGCTTAATTTTTTATTTACTAATAGAAGAATATTTTCTAATTTTTTTAAAAAATAAAATTTCTCCATTTTCAAAATTTCTTTGTGATAGTCATTTGACCAAATTGTGTCGGGATTAAATACCATAAAATCATCTTCGCTTGTGTTTTTGATCATATTTAGTATGCCACCTCCTGTATCTAAAATATTTTCTCCATCCTCTACGATTTGAATATCTACATTAAAATTATTACTTTTAATGAAATTTGAAAAATGGTCTTTTAAGTAAAAAGTATTAATAATAATTCTGTTAATTCCCAGTTCTTTAATTAAATTTATATTTTTTTCAAATACAGTAACATTCTTTATTTCAAGCAACGGCTTAGGTTTTTCTAGAGTAATTGGATTTAATCGCTTTCCAAAACCAGCACATAGAATTAAAGCAGCATTTATTTTCATAGCATTACTTAATAAATTCAGGAAAATTACTTTTTAATAGAGATTTTAAATTTTTAAATTTTATATTATTTTGCATTCTATAATTAATCATTTGCCATGCGTAGGGTATCATTTTCTTGTATTTTTTTTTATTATCTCTTTCTGCTAAACGCATAAAAATTCCAATAATTTTTAAGTTTCTTGCAACAGATAAAATTTCAAAGTCATTTATGAATTTTTTTTTTTTATCTTTTTTAAATTTTTTTAAATAATAATTTAAAATTTTTTTTTTAAATTTATTAGAAGTTTTTAGCCTAACATCATCAACAAGTGATGCTAAATCATAAGCTTTGTTCCCAATCAGCGCATCTTGACTATCAATCACAGCAATATTATTTTTAAAATATATTAAATTAGAAATATGAAAATCTCTATGAACAAAAGTATCGTTCTTAAATTTTAATTTTGATAATAAGTTTTTGACTTCTTTTTTATATTTTTTTTCAAAATTTCTCATTTTAAATGAATATAATTTTCTAGGAGCATACCACTCAGAAAATAAGTATGCCTCATTAGATAATATTTTATTGTTATATTTTTTAACTTTGTATTTTTGATTTTTAAAGTTTATGATATATTTGTCTTTGATCGATTGCAATTTGACTAAGATTTTTAATGTTTTTTTAAAAATGATTTCTTTGTTGGTTTTTTTTTTTTCTAAAATCTTAAATAAAGTATTGTCTCCAAAATCCTCTACTTCTATTAAATGATCTTTATAATTATGACTTAATAGCTTGGGAGCCAAAATTTTATTTTTAATCAAAATTTTATTAACAGCATCATATATTAGAAGGTTTTTAAGTTTTTCTTTTTTAGCGTAAACCACAATTGAGTGATTATTCTTATTTCTATAAAATTTTCGAAAAGATGCGTCTCCCTTAATTTCCTTTAATTTTTTAAAATTTAGCATTTTATTTAAATAAATTTAAACCTTTTATCTGAACTGTTCTGTTCTTTAGTTCATTTTCGTATGTAAATAATAAATCTATTTTTTTTTCTTTATTTCTATTTTCGAGTAATTGTGGCCACTCAACTAAGGTAATGATATTTTCATTTTTTTCAAAAATATCTAGGTCTTCAATTTCTGAACTTTTTTTAATTCTAAATAAATCGTAATGTTTAATATTAAAATTATTAGTTTCGTACTCATTCAGTAAATTAAATGTAGGGCTAGTAACCTCTGTAAGTTTAAGTTTCTCATCAATCTGAAATTTATTGATAAAATATTTTACAAAAGTTGTCTTTCCTACTCCCATCTCACCATGCAAAAAGACATATTCACCGCC
The DNA here is from genome assembly GCA_902617825.1 of uncultured Pelagibacteraceae bacterium. Classification (GTDB taxonomy): domain Bacteria; phylum Pseudomonadota; class Alphaproteobacteria; order Pelagibacterales; family Pelagibacteraceae; genus Pelagibacter. The sequence continues at coordinate 11,544 of CACMYE010000016.1, forward strand.
TTTAAAATAATAAGTTAACTTTTCTGCTAATTCTCTTGTAGACTTCTCTGAAGTTATATCAATTTTGCTATCCTTAATAGCGGTAAGCATCTGGTTTAAAAGGACCTTCTGTTCCCACACTTATATAATCTGCTTGATCTTTAGATAGTTTAGTTAGTTTAGCACCAACTTTTTTAAGATGTAATGTGGCAACTTTTTCGTCCAAATGCTTTGGTAATACATAAACCTTATTTTCATAATTTTTGTGATTATGCCAAAGTTCTATCTGCGCAATTACCTGATTAGTAAAAGATGCGCTCATAACAAAACTAGGATGTCCAGTTGCGCAACCCAAGTTTACTAATCTTCCCTCTGCTAATAAAATAATTCTCTTGCCACCAGGAAGTTCTATTTCATGTACTTGGGGTTTAACTTCAGTCCACTTATAGTTTTTTAAAGCTTCAACTTGTATTTCATTATCAAAGTGACCAATGTTACATAATATTGCTCTATCTTTCATATCTCGCATGTGGTCTGCGGTAACTATATCTTTATTTCCTGTTGCAGTTACAACTATATCTGCTCTACTTATAGCTTCTTCCATTAAAACAACCTCGTAACCCTCCATTGCTGCTTGAAGAGCGCAAATTGGATCTGCTTCTGTAACTAGTACTCTTGCTCCGCTTTGTCTCAATGATGCAGCACTTCCTTTCCCAACGTCTCCAAATCCAGCAACAATAGCAATTTTACCTGACATCATTACATCTGTTGCTCGTCTTATGCCATCAACCAAACTTTCTCTACAGCCATATAAATTATCAAATTTTGATTTAGTTACTGAGTCATTTACATTTATAGCTGGAATTAAGAGAGATTTATCTTTTTCCATTTTATTAAGTGCTTTAATTCCAGTTGTTGTTTCCTCTGAAACGCCTTTAACATCTTTCATCAATTCTTTATATTCGTTATGCATTATCGCTGTTAAGTCTCCACCATCATCTAATAACATATTTGGTTTCCAATCAGATTTACCTACGATAGTCTGTTTAATACACCATAAGTATTCTTCTTCAGTTTCACCCTTCCAGGCATAGACAGGAATACCTACTTTAGCAATAGCAGCGGCAGCATGATCTTGAGTTGAAAAAATATTACAAGATGACCATCTAACTTCTGCTCCTAAATCAACTAATGTTTCAATTAGTACTGCTGTTTGTATTGTCATATGTAAACAACCAATAATTTTAGCACCTCTAAGGGGTTCCTTTTTTGAATATTCTTCTCTTAAAGCCATCAATCCTGGCATTTCACTTTCTGCAATAGAAATTTCTTTTCTACCAAAATCAGCTAGTGAAATATCTTTTACTTTATAATCTTCCATGGCAAGGTTTATAACGTTAAGTATTAATTTATCAACATTAGATTAAATGCTAGGAAATCTTATTTCTATCATAGCACCAACAGTATCAACTCTATTAGATGCTACAATTTCTCCATCGTGTAAATCAACTAGATTTTTAACAATATTTAATCCTAGTCCTGAATGTTCTCCAAACTTATCTGGTCGATTACTATAAAATCTCTTAAATATTCTTGAGGTGTCTTTTTCCTTAAATCCTTGTCCCTCGTCAAGTATTTTGACTAAAACTTTATTTTCTGAAGTATCAGAAACATTAATTAAAATGCTGGAACCTTTTTTACTAAAGGATATCGAGTTATCTAATAAATTTGCAATTATTTGCTCAATTCTGTTTTCTATACCCTTAATAAAATATTCTTTTTTTCCATCATTTTTATATCTTACATCAATATCTTTTTTAGCTTTATGGATATTGTTATAATCATCTACAACGGATTGAATAATTGGTTCTATATTTATCCTGTTCATTTTTTCTTTACTCAAGGCAACTTCATCCTTTAACATTTGAGAGTAATCTGTAATTAATCTTTCAATACGCTGAACATCATGACTAAGAATATTTATTAGTTTCAGTCTTTGATCTTTATCATTTGTATCTAGTAAAATTTCTGATGCGCCTTTTAAGGACGCTAAAGGATTTCTAATCTCATGAACAAGATCAGTGGAAAAATTTTCTGCAAGTGTTACTCTTTTTTGTAACTCATTTGTCATGTCTTCAAGAGAAGTTGAGAGAAGACCTAATTCATCGTTTCTATTTTTTAAATTTTCAATGTTTGACTTAGTCTGATTTTTTTCTTTTATAAGTTTCGTATAATGAACTAAGTTTTGAATTGGTTTAATAAAATATCTACTTAATACAAATGAAAAAATTAAAATTACGAAACCAACAGATATGGCAGTTCTAATTACAAAAGCCTTTCTCTCATCTGTTGCAGTTTTAATATCATTAGCAATCTCGGTTATTGCTAAATAACCTACATTTGATCCTTCTCTTTCAACGTCTTTTATAGTTGTTAATTTAAATTGATTGTAATTTTCTTGAATGAAAATAAATGGATTTCCAGATTTTTCTGATTCTGAATAATCTTTCAAAATATCTTTTAGAGAAACTGGCTTTTTTTGATCTATATTAATATTTTTTTCTTCAATATTTTGCTCAATTTTATCTTCACTTAAACTTTCAAACTCAATCTCGTCTAATCTTGTTGAGAATGATCTTGGATCAAGATCCAATGTATCTGTGTCTCCAATGAGATTTAAGTTACTATCAAAAAAAATTACTCTATCTAAATTTTGAAATATAAATCTTGTTGAAAATAAAAATTTTCTTATATCATTAGCATCAAATTTTATGTTTAATCTTGAAAGATTATCGATAGTATTATTTATAATTTTTATATGATTTTCAGATTTTTTTTTTACTAAATTTGTTTGAATGTTATTTAAGTAAACTATTGTAAATAATCCAATAATAGTAAAAATAACAAAGTTAATGAATAAGAATTTTTTTAATATTGAAAGAGTTTTTAAGTATTTACTAAACATCAGCTAACATTCCATCTATATCCACTACCATACCTAGTTTCAATAGCTGAAAAATCAGGATCTACTTTTTTAAATTTTTTACGAATTCTTTTAACATGACTGTCAATAGTTCTGTCCTCTATATCTGTATCTTCCCTATAAGCAATATCCATTAATTGAGCTCTTTCTTTAATAATACCTGGTCTTTTGGCTAATTCTTTTACAATTAAAAATTCAGTCGTTGTTAATTTGTCAGGTAATTGTTTCCCATTCCACTCGCATTCAAGTTGCGAGGGATCTAATTTTAATCTTCCGTGAGAAATTAAACTTTTGTTCTCCTCTAAAATATTATTTGAATCTTTTTTTCTTAACTGAACTCTAATTCTTTCAATTAAAACTTTTATAGAAAAACCTCCTGATTTTTTTACAAAATCATCTGCACCCAGTTTTAGGCCTAGTAGCTCGTCAATTTCTTCATCTTTAGAGGTTAAGAAAATTACTGGTAAAGCTGTTTTTTTTCTAAGTTTTTTTAATAATTCTTCTCCATCCATCTTTGGCATTTTTATATCAATAACTGCCAGATCAGGTGGAACTCTTGTTAATCCAATTAGTGCGCTCTCTCCGTCTATGTAGGTTTGCACTTTGAAACCCTCTTTCTCTAAAGCAATACTTAAGCTTGTGAGTATGTTTCTATCATCATCGATTAAAGCTATAGTTTGTTTCTGCATATATTCATATTAAAAATACTAAATTGTCTTAATTTGGGCAATGGTATTAAATTAATGAAGCATTCCCCAATTATCTCCCACATTAACGTCAACTGTTAAAGGGGTAGAAAATGAGTGAAAGTCGCTTTGAGCTACACTTGTCATCTCATTTTTAATTATTTTGGTCATCAACTTTTCATCTTTTTTTGGAACTTCAAAAATTAATTCATCATGAATTTGAAGAAGCATTTTTGGTTTTGTAATTTTATTCTCATACATTTTTTTATTTATTCTTATCATGGCTAGTCTCATTATCTCTGAAGCCGATCCTTGTATTGGAGCATTAATTGCAGCACGCTCTTGAAAATTTCTCACATTAAAATTTTTATCATTTATGCCATTAAAGTGTGATCTTCTTCCGAAAATATTATTTACATAACCACTTTTTCTACAAAATTTAATAGTGTTTTCCATATAGACTTTAATTTCTGGAAATTTTCCAAAGTAAGAATTTAGAAATTCTTCAGCTTCGTAGTTGGATACATTAATTTGCTTTGCTAAACCATATTGGGAAATTCCATAAATTATTCCAAAATTGATAGCTTTAGCTTTCCTTCTATGGTCTTGATTTACTTTTTTAATATCAATATTAAATATTTGGCTAGCTGTTAAAGAATGAATATCCTCTTCATTTTTAAATGCCTTTTTTAATTCTTTCACATCTGCTAGATCAGCAAGAATTCTCATTTCAATTTGATTGTAATCCGCAGAAATTAATAAATGATCTTTTTTAGCCTTAAATGCTTTTCTTATATCTTTACCGTCATCTGATTTAATTGGAATGTTTTGTAGATTGGGGTCACTTGAAGCTAGTCTTCCAGTTGTGGTAGCTGCTAATAGAAAGGAAGTATGCACTCTTTTTGTTGTTGGATTAACGTGTTCAGGTAATGCGTCTGAGTATGTATTTTTTAATTTTGATAACTGTCTCCAGTCCAAAATTAATTTAGGAAATTTGTTACCTTTAAATGCTAAGTCCTCTAAAACTGAAGCACTTGTCGCAAATCCACCTTTTTTTGTTTTTTTTAAACCTGCAATTTTAAGATCATTGTAAATTATTTCACCTAGTTGTTTGGGTGATCCAATGTTGAACTTTTTTTTTGAAATTTTAAATATCTCTTTTTCTAATGTTAAAATCTTTTTTTCAAATTTTTTTGAAAGAGATATTAAAAACTTACTATCAATCTCAACGCCTTCAATTTCCATAAATGCTAGAATTTTAATTAATGGTTTTTCAAAAATTTCGTAAATATTAATCAGTTTTTCGGATTTCAAATTTTTAAGAAATTTCTTATAAAGTCTAAAAGTTACGTCAGCATCTTCAGCTGCATAATCTTTTGCTTTTTCAACCTCTACCTCACTAAAACTGATTTCTTTTTTTCCAGTCCCCACTATTTCTTTAAAAGAAATAGTTTTATGTCCAAGATGTAACTCTGACAACGTATCCATATTATGTCTATTTTTTCCTGCATCTAAAACATAAGACATCAACATTGTGTCTTCCATGGCAGACAAAATTATACCATTTTTAAATAAAACAATAAAATCAAATTTAATATTTTGACCAATTTTTTTAACACTTGGATCCTCTAATAATTTTTTTAGTTTTTTAATAACAACTTCCTTTTTTATACATTTTGGTGATTTGTGACCAATTGGAATGTAGCAGGCCTTCCCTATTTTTGAAGAAAGCGAAATACCTATGAGCTCTGCTTGATGTGGATCTAGAGAATTTGTTTCAGTATCAACAGCGACCTCTCCTAACTCTTCAGCCTCATCGACCCACTCATCTATTTCATCTGGGTTAGAAATCAAATAATAATTTTTATTAGTAATTGGGCTTTGCTTTTCTATATTTTTAGTTTCTGGAACATAGCTTGTTAAGTCTGGCTCTCCATATGCAGAAATAGCAGAACTTAGCAATCTATTAAATTCCATCTCTCTTAAAAATTTATATAATTTATCTTTGTCAATACTTTTTAACTGAAACTCATCTAGCTCTCTCTTTACTGGAGATTTATGATCTAATGTCACAAGTTTTTTGCTAATTAATGCTTTATCTTTATTTTCTAAGAGAGTTTCTCGTCTTTTGTTTTGTTTGATTTCATGAGCTGATTTCAATAATTTTTCTAGAGTACCATACTTATTAATTAGCTCAGCAGCGGTTTTTACTCCTATTCCAGGTACGCCTGGTACGTTGTCACTACTATCACCCGCTAAGGATTGAACATCTATTACTTTTGATGCATCAACCCCAAACTTTTTAATGACGTCTTCTTCAGTTACAAATTTATTTTTCATTGGATCAAAAATACGGACATTTTTTTGATATAATTGCATCAAATCTTTATCTGATGAAACAATTGTGACCTTTGCTCCTTTTTTGATTATTTGGTCAACATAAGTTGCAATCAAATCATCTGCCTCATAATTTGGTAAGTCTACAGATGGTAGGTTGAACGCTAAAACAGACTTCCTTATGTATTCAAATTGAGGTGCTAAGTCATCAGGCGCCTCGGATCTGTTTGCTTTATATTCACTATAGATTTCATTTCTAAATGTTTTTCTGGCAGAATCAAAAATAACTGCAAAATGAGTTGGTTTCTGCAAATTTTGATTTGATTTTGAGTCCTCTAAAAGTTTAAAAAGCATGCTGCAAAAACCACTAACTGCGCCTGTTGGTAGTCCATCACTTTTTCTACTTAATGGTGGTAATGCATAATAAGCCCTAAAGATATATCCAGAACCATCAACAAGATAAAAATGATCAGTTTTTTGTATTTTACTCATTAAAATTTATTAAATGTTTTATAGTTAATATAGTCTAAACTTTGATATAATCTACTAATCACTAGATTATATTAACAATTAAGAGTATTATTAATTTTATGGAATTAACAAAAAATCTTACACAACCTAAAATAATTAAATCTTTGTTAGCTATAGTGCTTGGTTCAATAGCTTTAACTATTTCTGCTAAAATAAAAATTCCTTTTTATCCAGTCCCTATGACTATGCAAACTTTTGTGGTCTTATTTTTAGGAATCAGCTTAGGTTATAAAATTGGATTAGCTACAATCGGATTGTATTTAATTGAAGGAATTGCAGGACTACCAGTTTTTTCAAATTCTCCGGAAAAAGGTGTCGGACTTTCATATTTCACTGGTCCAACTATGGGATATTTAATTGGATTCTTAACAGCATGCTATTTAGCATCTATGATTAGATTTGAGGACGGTTTTTTTGTTGTTTTGGGTAAACTATTACTTGCAACTTCAACGATATATATTTTGGGATTATTATGGTTAGGTACATTAATCGGATGGGACAAGCCTATCTTAGCGTTAGGAGCTAAACCTTTTTTATTAGCTGAAGTACTCAAAATTGCAATTTTGGTATTATTAGTTAAGAAAATTATAAAAATTAGAAAATTTATCTAGGTGATCTTTTAGAAAGAATTCTTTGAAGAGTTCTTCTATGCATTTTAAGTCTTCGTGCTGTTTCAGATACATTTCTATTGCAAAGCTCAAACACTCTGTGAATGTGTTCCCATTTTACTCTATCTGCTGACATAGGATTTTCTGGAGGAGATGCTTTTTTAGATGGATCTGCTAACAAAGCTTTTTCTACATCCTCAGCATCTGCTGGCTTTGCAAGATAGTCTATTGCACCCTCTTTAATGGCAGCTACCGCTGTTGGAATATTTCCATATCCAGTTAACATTATAATTCTACTATCATTATTTGAGTTTTGAATTTCTTTGACTACTTCAAGACCATTTCCATCGCCAAGTCTTAAGTCTACAACAGCAAATCCAGGTTTTTTTGATTTAACTGCTTCAACTCCCTTTTGTACACTCTCTGCTTGAAAAACCTCAAATCCTTTCTTTTCCATTGCTCTTGCCAATCTTTCTCTAAAAGGATTGTCGTCATCACAAATTAATAGTGATTTATTCTCAAAATCACTAAGGTTTTGAAGGGTTGCTTGTTCTTTCATGAGCCTTATATGGTAACTGAAACAAATTTTTCAATATATGATTATTAAGCAATACTGACCTGAATTATTTGCTTTACATTGGTGATTTTTAATTTTAGATGCGAAAAATATTAAAGTTTTTTTAATAAAAGACTTTTTTTTGTTAAATTTTTTTTTGGAGGCATTAAAAATGCAAAAATTTAAATCAGTTGAAGAACTTATAAATCAACTGAAACCTGAAAAACCAGTATATTGTATCAGAAAAAGCTCAATTGAATCTGCAGTAAAGTTTTTTTTAAAAAAATTCTCAGGATCAGTTTTATATGCTGTAAAGACAAATCCTCATCCAGAAATAATTAAAACAATAATAGATAGTGGAATAGAGCAATTTGATGTTGCATCAATCGAAGAGATAAAAAGCATAAGAAATTTTAGTCATAATGCAAAATGCTCATATATGCACACTGTAAAAAGTAGAGAAAGTATTAAGGAAGCGTATTTTAATTATAATGTTAAAACTTTTTCATTAGATACTAAAGACGAATTAATTAAAATTATAGAAAGTACGAATAATGCAAAAGATTTAGAATTATTTGTAAGAGTGGCAGTTTCAAACGAACATGCAGAAATAGACTTGTCAAAAAAGTTTGGAGCTTTAACTTCTGAGGCTGTAGGTTTAACTAGATTAGCAAAACAACACGCAAAAAAAATAGGTTTAAGTTTTCATGTTGGATCCCAATGTATGCATCCAATTTCTTACTCGAAGGGTATAACTGAAATTGGAAATATTATAAAAAAAACAAAAATAGTACCAGATTATATAAATATAGGAGGTGGATTTCCAACTATCTATCCTGATTTAATTCCTCAATCATTGAATAGTTATTTTACTGAGATCAAAAAAAGTCTAGAAAATTTAAAACTTGAAACTTTACCAAAAATAATTTGTGAACCTGGAAGAGCTTTAGTTGCAGAAAGTGGATCAACAATTGTTAAAGTTAATCTAAGAAAAAAACAAAAGCTTTATATAAATGATGGTACATACGGTACTCTTTTTGATGCTGGTACTCCAAATATTGTTTACCCGTCAAAGATGATTAAAGAAAACTCAAATAAAATTATTTCAAAAAAATTAACAGCTTTTGATTTCTTTGGTCCAACATGTGATAGCATGGATTATATGAAGGGTCCTTTTTTGCTTCCAAACAATATTAAAGAGAATGATTATATAGAACTTGGTCAACTTGGAGCTTATGGATTAACTTTTAGAACTCAATTCAATGGCTATTATTCGAATGAGATTTATGAAGTTGAAGATAAACCAATAATGACAATGTACGATAAAGATGGCAATAAAGCTAATATGGTCGCTTAATGTCAGACCAAAAAAATCTGAGTCACAATAGTAAAAAAGATTTCTTAAAAAACCCAGTAGAACACATTG
>CACMYE010000017.1 GCA_902617825.1 uncultured Pelagibacteraceae bacterium
ATTGTTAGTGCTTCTAACTTTTTTAAATTTAAATTTTTTGAATTTCATTAAATAATAATAATTCTTGAAACTACCTCAATTAATTGACTTGGAAATATGAAGTATAAAAGAATTAATATTGTTGAAAAAGTAAGTGAAAATTTTAACCATATTCCATGGTCCGTGTCATATTTTTCTTTTTCTTTATCAAAATAGATTATTTTAATAATTCTTAGATAATAAAATGCTGCAATTACAGTTGATAATAATCCAACTATTGCTAAAAAGTACATTGATTGTTCTATCACTGCCTTAAATACATAAAATTTTGCAAAGAAACCGGCTAAGGGTGGAATCCCAGCAAGTGAGAATAATATTATTAATAAAGATAATGATAATAGTGGGTGGTTTTTTGAAAGGCCTGAAAGATCATTTATATGCTCATAATATTGGTCATTTCTTCTTAACATTAATAAACATGAAAATAGAGCTAAATTCATAACCACATAAATAGAAATGTATATTATTGAACTTTGAATTCCATCATTAGAACCAGTGGCTAAACCTGCTAAAGTATATCCAATGTGCCCAATAGAGCTATAAGCTACAAGTCTTTTAATATTAGTTTGACCTATTGCTGCAATTGCACCAAAAATCATAGAAGCTATAGATAAAAAGACAATAATCATCTGCCATTGATCTATTAAATTTAAAAATGGAACATATAAAAACCTTATGAATACTGTAAGTGCTGCTATTTTGGGTACCATTGTAAAGAAGAGTGTTACTGTTGTTGGGGACCCTTCATAAACATCCGGTGCCCACATATGAAATGGTACCGCAGAAATTTTAAATGCTAAACCAACTAATATAAAAACAATACCAAAAGTTAAAGCATACTCATTTGATGTAAGTTGATTTGCTATAACATCAAAATTTGTTGATCCAGAAAAACCATAAATTAGTGAACAACCGTATAATAGTAAACCAGATGACAGTGCGCTTAGAACAAAATATTTTAATCCAGCTTCAGATGACTTTAGTTGGTCTCTATTAAAAGTTGCCAAAACATAAAGAGCCAGAGATTGTAATTCTAATCCCATATAAAAAACCATTAAATCATTAGAGCTGATCATTATCATCATTCCTAATACAGAGCTTAATATTAAAATCGGATACTCAATTTTAAAAATTTTAAATGATTTGAGATAAGTAGATGAAATACCTAGAACCAAAAAAGCACCTATAAGTGTTATAATTTTCATTAATGAAGCCATTTGGTCAATAACAATACTTCCATTAAATAAAGTAATTCTATTAAGTGAAAAAGTTTCGTTAACAGTAAGAATTATCGCAACTAAAATTGTGACTAAAGATAGATTAAAAGTTAATTGTGAACTATCTTTTTTAAAAGCACCTAGAATCAATAAAAACATTACTGACAATGAAACAAATATTTCAGGTAAAACTAGATTAAGATTATCCATACTACTTGCTTGCTATGTTTAAATTATGCATATTAATTAAATCTGTTACAGAAACTTCTATAGTGTTAAATAGTGGTTCTGGATAAAATCCAAAAAATAATGTTGGTACTGCTAAGCATGTTAATATTAAATACTCAGATCTATTCAAATCTACCATTTGTTTTAAGTCTTCGTTAACTAATTTTCCAAAAACTACTCTTTTATATAACCACAACATGTAAGCAGCTCCTAAAATTACTCCAAAACTTGCAATTACTGCTACCAAAAAATTATCTTTGAAAGCACCCATTAAAATTAAAAATTCACCTACAAAACCAAAGGTACCAGGTAAACCCAGTGCTGCTAATGTAAATAACATAAATAAAATGGAGTACTTAGGTATGATTGTAACTATGCCGCCATATGATTTAATTAATCTTGAGTGCATCCGATCATATACAACACCAACGCATAAGAATAATGCTGCGGAAACTAGTCCATGGCTCAACATTTGAATAATACTTCCTTCTATACCTTGCTGTTGCAAAGTAAAAATTCCAAGTGTAACGAAACCCATGTGTGCAACTGATGAATACGCAATTAGTTTTTTCATATCTTCTTGCATTAAAGCTATGAAAGACGTGAAAATAATTGCTATCACACTTAAAGTGTAAACTAATGGTGTAAAAACTTCTGATGCCAAAGGAAACAGTCCTAGAGAAAATCTAATGAAACCATACCCTGCCATTTTAAGTAATATTGCAGCTAAAAGAACAGATCCTGCTGTAGGTGCCTCGACATGTGCATCTGGTAACCATGTATGAACTGGCCACATAGGTGTTTTCACAGCAAAAGAACTAAAGAATGCAAGCCATAATAAATTTTGGTATTTTGCATCAATGCCTAATTCGTAAAGTGCAATTACATCTGTAGTACCTGATATCCAGTAAATAGATATTATAGCAACCAACATCAAAACAGATCCTAGCAAAGTGTATAGAAAAAATTTAAATGCTGAATAAACTCTTTTTGGACCTCCCCAAATACCTATTATTAAAAACATTGGAATTAATCCAGCTTCAAAGAAAAGATAAAAAACAACTAAATCAAGAGCACAAAAAACTCCGATCATGAAACTTTCCATAATTAAAATTGCAATTAAGAAATCTCTTAATCTATTTTTTACTGTGTTATTTACAGAAACAATGCATAGAGGTGTTATAAAAGTCGTTAATAAAATAAATAAAATTGAAATTCCATCGACACCAACTTTGAAATTAATAAAATCTTTTATCCAAGTTCTTTCCTCAACAAATTGAAAAGAAGAAGTTGTTTGATCAAAAGATATCCACAAATAAATTGAAATTAAAAAATTTACAATTGTGGTAAATAAAGCAACATATTTTGCTGTTAAATTATTTCCATCTTTATCTTTTGTAAAAAATAAAAATAGTGCTCCAACTATTGGTAATAAAATTAGAGATGATAAAATAGGAAAGTTCATTATCTTACAATTAAAAAAGTTAAAAAGGCAGAAAAACCTACAAGCATTACAAATGCATACTGATAAATAAATCCACTTTGAAATTTATTTGCTTTAATCGAGCATTTTTTTATAAAAGATGAAATTCCATCTGGACCAAATCCATCAATTATTGTGCCATCAAAAAATTTCCACAAAAATAAACCTAAACGCTTTGAAGATTTAATGAACAAAACTTCATACAATTCATCGAAATACCATTTGTTTACTAAAAAATTATATAAAGGTTTATTCAATGACACTATTCCATTCGGAATTTCTTTATTTTTAACAAACAGATAATAGGCAATAGGAATTGATATTGTTACTAAGCAAGGCGTTAAAAGTAAAAACCATGTAGGTGGATGATCAGTGCTTAAGGGTTCTAAAAACTTTATAGACTCTGCCCAAAAATAATTTTCTCCACCACTACCAATAAAAAGTGCTTTAAATAAAACTCCGGCAAAAATTGCACCTATTGAAAGAATAAATAATGGAATAAGCATTACTATAGGGGACTCGTGAGTTTCCTCTATTTTTATTTCTTTGTTGTTATATTCTCCATGAAAAGTCTTAAATATTAATCTCCAAGAATATATTGAAGTTAAAAGTGCTGTTAGTATTCCTATGCCAGCTGCATAATAACCTGTTGTATTACCTTTAAGATAGGCAAATTCTATAATTGCATCTTTTGAGTAAAAACCTGACAAGAAAGGAAAACCAGTCAAAGCTAGTGTTCCAATGATCATTAGTGCATAAGTGTATGGTAATTTTTTCCATACTCCTCCCATTTTATTAATATCTTGCTCGTCTTTAAAAGCATGAATAACAGAGCCAGAACCCAGGAATAGTAAGGCTTTAAAAAAAGCATGAGTAAACAAATGGAACATCGCAACATTGTAAGCGCCGACCCCAGTAGCAAAAAACATGTATCCTAATTGGCTACAAGTGGAATATGCAATAATTTTTTTTATATCAGTTTGTACTAAGGCTACTGTTGCTGCAAAGAAGGCTGTAGTCATGCCAACAATTGTTATTAAATTTAGTATTAACGGTGAGTATTCATATATAGGTGAACATCTCACCACTAAAAAAACTCCAGCTGTTACCATAGTAGCTGCATGTATTAGTGCAGAAACAGGAGTTGGACCTTCCATTGCATCTGGCAGCCAGGTATGCAATAAAATTTGGGCTGACTTACCCATTGCACCAATAAACAAAAGTAAGCAAATTAAATCTATTGCCTTTAATTCAAAGCCTAAAAACGACAAATTTTTATCAACAACTGTTGGTATTTGTTCAAATACTTCAGAATAATTTACTGTGCCAAATAAATAAAATATTAGAAAAATTCCTAAAGCAAATCCAAAATCTCCAACTCTGTTTACAACAAATGCTTTTATCGCAGCAGCATTAGCACTTTCTTTTTTAAACCAAAAACCTATTAAGAAATATGAACATAAACCTACTCCCTCCCAACCAAAAAATAATTGAACAAAATTATCTGAGGTTACAAGCATTAACATTGCAAATGTAAACAGAGATAAATATGCCATAAATCTTGGTTTATGAGGATCGTGGGACATATATCCAATTGAATAAATATGAACCAAAGAAGATACAGATGTAACCACAACCAACATTACACCTGACAATGGGTCAATTAACATTGACCAGTTTACATCTAATGAACCTGAATTGATCCAAGTTGCTATTACTATGTTTTCTTCATACTGGTTTACAATTACTTGGTATAAAACAAAAATTGATAACAAGGCAGATATTGAAACTAAAGCACTTGTGACTATTTCAGAATTTCTATCACCAATAAATTTACCAAAGAAGCCTGATATTATTGATGCAATTAATGGAAGGAATATGATTGAAAGTTCCATTCTTATCCTTTCAACTCATCTATATGCTCAACTCTAATAGTTCCTGAATTTCGATAATAAACTACAATAATTGCAAGTCCAATGGCTGCCTCTGCTGCAGCTACTGTTAAAATAAATAATGTAAATACCTGACCGGTTAAATCTCCTAGAAAAATTGAAAAAGAGACTAAATTAATATTAACAGCTAATAATATTAATTCTATGCTCATCAATATAACTATAATATTTTTTCTATTTAAAAAAATACCAATAATTCCAATAGAAAATATAATTGCTCCTAATGTTAAGTAATGCCCCAAGCCTATTTCAGTCATCAATCTTAACTCCCTTGTTAGATTCAACTTTAACAACGCTTACACCATCAGATCTCTCTCTTGAAATTTGCTTTATATAGCTTTGTGTTTTTACACCCACTCTTTTTCTAAAAGTAAGAACAATTGCTCCAATCATAGCAACTAATAAAATCATCCCACTAATTTGAAAGATATGAATATAGTCAGTATATAATACTTGTCCTAAAGAGTGGGTATTACTGACGTTATTAATTTCTATTGAATTATTTATGTCAAACAAATCTGGTTTATATTTCCAGCCACCAACAACGATTATTAGCTCAACAAATATAAGCGTGCTTATTATCAGACCTACAGGAATATGTTTTGAACTTTCTTCCGATGAAAACCACTGATTTTTTTGTTGAGCAACATTTAACATCATTACAACAAACAAAAATAAAACCGCTACAGCTCCTACATAAACAATTAGCATAATCATCCCTAAAAACTCTGCCCCAATCATAATAAAAAGACATGAAATACTTATGAAATCTAGGATTAAAAAAAAAACAGAGTGAACTGTATTTTTGGAAGCAGTAACCATTATTGCAGAGACAATAGCTATGATTGAAAATGTATAAAAAAATATGGAGTGTGCGATCATTTTATCTATGAGAACTGTCGGCTTTAATATTAGCCTCTAAAATATTTTCCCATCTATCACCGTTATCTAGCAGTTTTTCCTTTGTGTAATAAAGTTCTTCTCTTGTTTCAGTTGAAAATTCAAAGTTTGGACCTTGAACTATAGCATCTACAGGGCAAGACTCTTCGCATAATCCACAATAAATACATTTCATCATATCAATGTCATAACGTGTTGTTTTTCTACTTCCATCTTCTCTTTGAGTTGATTCAATCGTTATTGCCTGAGCTGGACACACAGCTTCACATAATTTACATGCAATACATCTCTCTTCACCATTTGGATATCTTCTTAATGCATGCTCTCCTCTGAAACGAGGACTTATCTTACCTTTTTCAAATGGATAATTTATTGTTTTTTTTGATTTAAATACCTCTTTAATAGCCATGTACAAACCGCTTGCAAAGTCTGCCATAAATATGGTTTTAAAAAATCTTGATATTTTCATAATTAATTTACCGGTAGAAGATTAAAATAAAACAGATAACTTGCCGTCAACACAACCCATATTAAAGATAGTGGAAGGAATACTTTCCAACCTAATTTCATTAGTTGGTCATATCTATATCTTGGAACAATAGCTTTAACTAAAGCAAACAACAAAAATAATAGTAATATCTTCAATACTAACCAAACAGGCGCGGGTACTAAAGTAAAAGGATATATTTCAAGTGGAGATAGCCATCCACCCAAAAATAAAATCGCACCCATTGCACACATTAAAAGAATATTTGCATATTCACCAAGCCAGAACATTGCGTACATCATTCCAGAATATTCTGTTTGATAACCTGCGACCAGTTCTGCTTCTGCTTCTGGAAGATCAAATGGTGGTCTATTCGTTTCAGCTAATGCAGAAATAAAAAAAATAACAAACATTGGGAACAACGGAATAACAAACCACAAGTTTTGTTGAGCTATAACAATATCATTTAAATTAAGTGATCCTACACACAGAAGAACATTAATAATTATCACTCCAATAGATACTTCATAAGATACCATTTGAGCTGCAGATCTAATTGCTCCCAAGAAAGGATATTTGGAATTTGAAGCCCATCCACCCATGATAATTCCATATACACCTAGAGATGAAACCGCAAATAAATAAAGAATACCAACATTTATATCAGCTAACACTTGCGATGCGCTAAAAGGAATTACTGCCCAAGCAATTAAAGCTAGTGTCATTGTTACAATTGGTGCAAGAATAAAAATTACTTTATTCGAACTTGATGGGATTATGATTTCTTTAAAAATATACTTCAATGCGTCTGCAATAGTTTGTAAAAGACCGAACGGTCCAACTACATTTGGTCCTTGTCTCTTTTGAACAAACGCCCACACCCTACGATCAAGCCAAACTACCATAGCAACAGATACCAAAACTGGAACTAATAAAAAAAGAATTTTATAAACTTGATCAAATATAATGCTTAAATATTCCATTTAACCTTCTGTACCTGTTGATTTGATATTTACTTTAGAATTATTACACTCAATCATAGTTTTTGATGATCTAGCAATTGTATTAGAAAAATAATAATCCTTTATTTGAATATTTAATTTTTCATTTTGAAAATCTGGAATTTTTTGTTCTTTATTCTCAGTAATTTGTTTTTCTTGTTGAAGTTTTAGGTAATTGAACATGCTACTTTCTAATTCCTCCTTATCATTAAATAACTTACGACTATTCATGACTTCGGCTAATTCATTTATAATTTGCCAATCCTCTTTGGCTTCTCCTGGAGGGTAAGACGCTTTATATGCTTTTTGCATTTTTCCCTCTAGATTTGTAAAATAACCATCTTGTTCTGTATAAGCTGATCCTGGTAAAATTATATCTGCAATTTCTGCTCCCCTATCTCCATGACTCCCTTGATAAATTATAAATTCATCTTTTTTATTAAATTCTAAATTATCTTGTCCCACCAAATAAATAATTTCAAACTTATTAGATTTTAATTCTTCTAATAAATTTTTTTCTTTATTTAATATTCCTAGATCAAAATTACCAACTGTTGCGGCATCACAAGATAAAATATTTAATGGGTTCCAATCCTCCGTAAATTTATCATTTTTCTTCAAAAAATTTTTAATTAAATTAAACAAGTGTTCTGCTGAGTTTAATTTAAGTAAAGACTCACCAATTATAATCATTGGCTTACTTGCACTAATAATTTCTTTAGATATTTCATCTGATCCCTCAAAAATAGTTTTTATGGTTTGGGTCTGACCATCTAAATTTTTATAAGGATAAGTTAGATCATTAACATCATTTAATGAGATTACTTTTGTATTATTATTTACAAATGCTTTTCTAATTCTAGCATTTAAGATAGTAGCCTCATATCTAGGATTTGCTCCAATCAAAAATATTAAATCCGCATCTTCAATTCCATTTATAGAAGAATTAAATATATAATTCTCTCTCTCAGAGTTATCTAGAAATCTATTATCTGATCTTGAGTCATAATTGTTATTATTTAAGGTTCTATCAAAAAACTCTTTAAAGATATATCCTGTCTCCATGTTGGTTAAGTCTCCCACAAAACCGCAAACTTTATTTATCGATGAATTTTCAAATTTTGATTTGATAATTTTATAGACTTCATTCCATGATGCTCTCTCAAATTTACCATTATATTTAATAAAAGGTGTATCTAGTCTTTGATTTAATAACCCATCGCAGGCATATCTTGTTTTATCTGAAATCCACTCTTCATTTATATCCTCATTAATTATAGGTAAAACTCTTTTGACTTCCCAATCATACGTGTCTACTCTTACATTTGACCCAACAGCGTCCATCACATCAATAGTTTCAGTCTTTTTAAGTTCCCAAGGTCTTGCTTCAAACACATAGGGTTTTGATGTTAGAGCACCCACCGGACAAAGATCTATTACATTTGCTGACAACTCTGATTGCATGGACTGCTCCAAATAAGTTGTAATTTGCATATCCTCTCCTCTACCAATTGCTCCTAACTCAGACACTCCGGCAACTTCAGTCGCAAATCTTACACATCGAGTACAATGTATACATCTTGTCATTTGTGTCTTAATTAATGGTCCCATATGTTTTTCTGGTACTGCTCTTTTGTTCTCTTTAAATCGTGATTTATCTACTCCATAAAACATAGACTGGTCTTGAAGGTCACACTCACCACCTTGATCACATACTGGACAATCTAAAGGATGGTTAGCTAATAAAAATTCCATTACTCCTTTTCTAGCCTTTTCAACAAAAGGAGTGTTAGTTTTAATATTCATTCCCTCAGCAGCAGGCATTGCACAAGAAGCAATTGGTTTAGGAGATTTTTCCATTTCAACTAAACACATTCGACAGTTACCTGCTATTGATAATTTTTCGTGATAACAAAACCTAGGAATTTCCGCTCCAGCTTTTTCACACGCTTGTAGAACAGTTAAACCGTCTTCTACCTCAACTTCAATGTCATTTACTTTTAATTTAGGCATTTTTTTTATCTAATAAATGTTGATCAACTAAATAAGGAATATTATTTTTTTTCTGAACAATAGGGTCTAAATTGTTTCTTTCCTCAATTTCTTTTTTAAAATGTCTTAACAATCCCTGTACAGGCCATGATGATCCTTCACCAAATGCACAAATAGTATGGCCTGCAATTTGGTTTGTTACATCACCAAGCATATCCACTTCATCTTTTGTAGCCTCACCTTTTGCCATTCGCTCTAGCATTCTCCACATCCATCCTGAGCCCTCTCTACATGGTGTACACTGGCCACAACTTTCGTGTTTATAAAATCTAGCTATCCTCGCCATACATTTAATGATGTCCTGATCCTTGTTAATAACTACAATCCCAGCAGTTCCTAATCCACTTTTTTCCGCCGTTAATGAGTCAAAGTCCATTGTTAACGTTTCACATTTTTCCTTTGGTATTAGTGGCATTGATGAACCACCTGGAATTACAGCTTGTAAATTTTCCCATCCACCAACAACTCCTCCAGCATGGACCTCAATTAATTCTTTTAAAGGAATATTCATTTCTTCCTCTACATTACATGGATTATTCACATTGCCTGAAATACAAAAAATTTTTGTACCTGTATTTTTTTCTCTTCCTAACGACGAAAACCATTTTCCACCTCTTCTAAGAATTGTTGGAACAACTGCTATCGTTTCAACATTATTAATAATTGTTGGGCATCCATAAAGTCCTATCAATGCTGGAAAAGGTGGTTTTAATCTTGGTTGACCTTTTTTACCTTCTATACTTTCAAGTAAAGCTGTTTCTTCTCCACAAATATAAGCACCTGCTCCATAGTGAATGTAGATATCCAAATCCCATCCAGTTCCAGCAGCATTTTTACCAATTAAATTTTTTTCATAAGCTTCATCAATAGCTGATTGTAATTTTTGACCCTCTATAAAATATTCACCTCTAATATAAATATAACAAACATGAGCTTGAACTGCATAAGATGCTATTAGACATCCTTCGATTAATTTGTGAGGCTCAAATCTTAGAATATCCCTATCTTTACAGGTACCTGGTTCCGACTCGTCTGCATTAATAACTAAATAATGAGGTCTAGATCCGACTTCTTTAGGAGCAAAAGACCATTTTAAACCTGTAGGAAATCCTGCACCACCTCTTCCTCTGAGTTGTGAGTCTTTTAACTCATTAATAATCCAATCTCTTCCTTTTTCTATTAATTCTGAGGTATTTACCCAATCGCCTCTTGTCTGAGCAGATTTAACATCCGCGCCCATATCATTATACAAATTTTTAAAAATTCTATCTTGATCTTTAAGCATTTTTTACATCCATAAGTGTTTTTCTATTATTTTCAGGCTCTGTATTTAATCGTCCTCGATAAGATCCTGGTTTTGGCTCTTCACCCTTTAAGATTTTATCAAATATTTCTAATGTTTTTTCTTTATCTAAATCTTCATAATAATCATTATTAATTTGCATCATAGGAGCATTAACACATGCTCCTAAACATTCCACTTCCATCCAAGAACAACTTTTATTATTTGATAATTCATTTTCTTTATCTGAAATTTTTTCCTTACAAGCCTCAACTAATTTATTTGCTCCTCTGATCATGCAAGGAGTAGTGGTGCAAACCTGAACAAAATATTTTCCTACTGGGGATAAATTGTACATGCTGTAAAAAGTTGCTACCTCATAAACTTTTATGTAAGGCATATCTAGAAATTTTGCGATATATTTCATTGCTACTAATGGGATCCAGTTATCATTCTGTTTTTGAGCAATATATAATAAAGCCATCACAGCACTTTGCTGTTTACCCTTCGGATATTTTGAAACTATTTTGTTTGCTTCTTCCAATGAGGAAGAGCTGAACTCAAAAATTTCTGGCTGATTTTTTGCTGGTCTTCTTAAACTCATCTATCTACCTCTCCGAAAACTATATCCAAAGACCCTAATACTGCTGGTACGTCAGCTAGCATATGTCCTTTAATTAAATAGTCCATTGATTGCAGATGTGAAAATCCAGGAGCTCTAATTTTACATTTATATGGTTTATTTGATCCATCTGAAATCAGGTAAACACCAAATTCTCCTTTTGGAGCTTCTACTGCTGTATAGATTTCATCTTTAGGAACTCTATAACCCTCTGTAAAAAGTTTAAAATGATGAATAAGTGCTTCCATAGATTGTTTAATCTCTTTTTTTGAAGGTGGGCTTATCTTGCCGTCTAAAGATTTTATTGGACCTTTTTCCATTTTAGAAAGACACTGTTTAATAATAGATACACTTTCTTTCATTTCTTCTATTCTGCATAAGTACCTGTCATAGCAATCTCCATTTTTCCCAACTGGAATTTTAAAATCTAATTGTCCATAACAATCATAAGGTTGAGATTTTCTTAAATCCCATGGAACGCCTGATCCTCTAATCATCACGCCTGAAAAAGAATAATCTAAAGCATCTTGTTTGGTAACAACTCCTATATCTACATTTCGTTGTTTAAAAATTCTATTTTCTGTTAATAAACTTTCTAAATCATTAATTATTTTTGGAAATGTTTCACAAAATTCAGTTATATCCTCTTCCAAGCCTTGGGGTAAATCTTGATGAACTCCACCTGCTCTAAAATAATTTGCATGAAGTCTTGAGCCAGAAACTCTCTCATAAAAACCCATTAACTTTTCTCTTTCCTCAAAACCCCATAGGGTTGGAGTTAGAGCACCAACGTCCATAGCTTGCGTAGTGACATTTAATATATGACTTAAAATTCTTCCTATTTCACAAAATATAACTCTTATGTATTGGGCTCTAATTGGAACGTCTATTTCCAGTATTTTCTCGGTTGCTAAGGCAAAGGCATGTTCTTGGTTCATTGGAGCAACATAATCTAGTCGATCAAAATAAGGAACTGCTTGCATATAAGTTTTGTTTTCAATTAGTTTTTCAGTGCCTCTGTGTAATAATCCAATGTGAGGATCAGCTTTCTCAACCACTTCACCATCTAATTCTAAAATTAATCTTAACACACCATGAGCAGCTGGGTGTTGAGGACCAAAGTTTAAATTAAGATTTTTAATTTTTTTTGTCATTATTTTCTAATTCTTCTTTGATATATTTGGTACCTTCCCATGGACTTTCGTAATCGAAGTTTCTATAATTTTGTTCAAGTTTAACTGGCTCACTTATTACTTTTTTTTGATCTTCACTGTATCTAACCTCTGTGTGTCCTGTTAAAGGAAAATCTTTTCTAAGTGGATGTCCTTCAAACCCATAATCAGTTAGAATTCTTCTTAAATCTGGATGATCTTTAAAAGAAACACCGTACATATCAAAGACTTCTCTTTCCATCCAGTTAGCTCCTGGAAAGATACTGGTTATGGATGGTATGATTTCATTTTCTGCAATTGTATATTTTAAAATTAATCTTTGATTAAATTCATGGCTTAAAAACAAATATACTACTTCAAATCTTTGATTTTTTTCAGGATAATCAGTAACTGTGATATCAATAAGTTGTCTAAATTTGGTGTCATTGTTTGTTTTTAAAAACAAAACAACATCAATAAGGTCATCTTTGTCTGTTTCAAGATAAATCTGATTATGTTTAATCTCAGTTCTATTAATTTTAGTTGTTAATTCTGAGTTAATTTTTTTTTCTAGATCAATTAAATTTTTCATAACTATCTTGTTATAGAACCCTTGTTTCTAATTTTTTTTTGAAGTTGCAATATTCCATAAAGCAATGCTTCTGCTGATGGAGGACATCCGGGCACATAAACGTCAACTGGAACTATTCTGTCGCAACCTCTCACTACAGAATATGAATAATGATAATACCCCCCACCATTTGCACAACTTCCCATAGAGATAACGTATCTTGGTTCTGGCATTTGGTCATAAACTTTTCTTAAAGCAGGTGCCATTTTATTAGTCAAAGTGCCTGCTACAATCATTACATCTGATTGTCTTGGGGAGGCTCTTGGTGCAGCACCAAATCTTTCAAGATCATATCTTGGCATCGATGTTTGCATCATTTCAACAGCACAACAAGCTAACCCAAATGTCATCCAATGAAGTGATCCTGCTCTTGACCAATTTATTAAATTGTCTAGTGAAGTTGTTATAAATCCATTTTTGCTAAAATCGTCTGCAAGTTGTTTAAATTCTTCAGGAACCTGATCTATTTTGTTTTGCATTGTAATTAAATTTTATTCCCAGTCTAAAGCACCTTTTTTCCACTCATAAATAAAACCAATTGTAAGTATGAAGAGAAAAATCATCATTGATGAAAAACCTAATAAACCAATATTCCCAAGAGAAATTGCCCATGGAAAAAGGAAAGCAATTTCTAAATCAAAAATAATAAATAATATTGCTACCAAATAAAATCTTACATCAAACTCCATCCTTGAGTCTTCAAACGGCTCAAATCCACATTCATATGCAGAAAGCTTTTCAGGATCAGGTCTTTTGGGTGAAAGAATAAAATTAATAACTACAAAAGCACAACTTAGTCCTAATGCTAGTACTAGAAAAATTATTATAGGTAAGTAGTTTTGTAAAAAATCAGATAACATTGAAGTCTATATAGCACTTTTTTTTTGTTCTTGAAGCGCTCATACGTCACATTTTCCTGAAAAAAAAAATTAACAATTTCAATGACTTGTATTAAGTCAGCTGGAAAAGCTAATGATTTCAATGTATTAGACAATTATTTGAAATTTATTGAAAAAGTGGCGGGAGTGAAGGGACTCGAACCCTCGACCTATCGCGTGACAGGCGATCGCTCTAACCAACTGAGCTACACCCCCACTTTTGATTCTTGGTGGGCAGTATAGGACTCGAACCTATGACCCCCTCGGTGTAAACGAGATGCTCTACCAACTGAGCTAACCGCCCATAACCAAAAAGTATTGTGATTTATATCTTTTAGATCAATAACGTCAAGATCTATTAATTACTTAAAATAGAGAAAAATGTTAAAATCCACCTCTCCAATTGGTCTTATCTTCAAAACTATCTCTCTCTTTTTTTGAAATCGGTCTTAGCAAATAGATACCTAAAAATGTTACTACTAAAAGGGTTATTAATATTTCCATGTTTAATAAATTAGTTTTTACTGAATACTAGCTTGAGATTTGTCATCTTTTTTGGATATATCTACTTCTACCCATTCTGTAGGTTTTAATTCTTTTGTTAATGCTATTTTGATTACTTGATCAGCATGTTCTACAGGGGTAATTTTAATATCATCCATTATTTTTTTTGGCATATCTACAAGGTCTTTTTCATTTTCTTTTGGTATCAACACTTCTTTAATTCCTGCTCTGTGTGCAGCTAATAATTTTTCTTTTAATCCACCAATTTGTAAAACCTGACCTGTCAAAGTAACTTCTCCTGTCATTGCTAGGTCTTTTCTAACTGGAATATTTGTGATTGAAGATACAATAGATGTAACCATTCCAACCCCAGCTGATGGACCATCTTTTGGCGTAGCGCCTTCAGGGACGTGTATATGAAAATCTTTCTTTTCAAATACAGGAGGAATAATTCCATATTCTAAACATTTAGATCTCACAAATGATTTTGCAGCTTTTACTGACTCTTGCATCACATCACCAAGCTTACCTGTAATTTGCATTCTTCCTTTACCAGGCATAGTAACTGTTTCAATTTTAAGAATTTCTCCACCATACTCTGTCCAAGCCAGTCCAACAACAATACCAACTTTATTATCAGCTTCAAGTTCTCCGAAATTAAATTTTGCAACACCAAGGAAATCAGACAAATTTTTGTTATTAACATTAACTTCCTTCTCTTCTCCAGCAACAATTTTCTTAACTACTTTTCGTGCTATTTTTGAAATTTCTCTTTCTAAATTCCTTACTCCAGATTCTTTAGTGTAGCCTCTTATAACTTCTTTAATAATGTCATCATTTAAATTCATTTCTTTCTCTTTAACACCATTGTCTTTAATTTGTTTAGGTAACAAATATTTATTAGCAATATTTATTTTTTCATCTTCTGTATAACCAGCAAGTCTAATGACTTCCATTCTATCAAGTAATGGTGGGAGTATATTTAATGTATTTGCAGTGGTAACAAACATTACATCTGAAAGATCATAATCTACTTCTAAATAATGATCATTAAAAGTTGTGTTTTGCTCTGGATCTAGAGCCTCCAACAAAGCAGAAGAAGGATCTCCCCTATAATCATTACCTATTTTATCAATCTCATCTAATAAAATTAAAGGGTTTTTAGTTCCAGCCTTTTTCATCATCTGGATGATTTTTCCAGGAAGTGAACCGATATAAGTTCTTCTGTGACCTCTGATTTCAGCTTCGTCTCTCATGCCTCCAACTGACATTCTCACAAATTCTCTATTAGTTGCTTTAGCGATTGACTTTCCTAATGAGGTTTTACCTACACCAGGTGGTCCAACTAAACATAATATTGGTCCCTTAATTTTTTCCATTCTTTTTTGGACTGCAAGAAACTCTACTATTCTTTCTTTAATTTTTTCTAAGCCAAAATGGTCCTTGTCTAAAGTATTTTGCGCTTTCGCCAAATCGATATCAACCTCACTTTTTCTATGCCATGGAAGTTCCGTCATCCAATCCAAATAGTTTCTTACTACAGTAGCTTCGGCTGACATAGGACTCATATTTTTTAATTTTTTTAATTCCTGAAGACATTTTTTTTCCACATCTTTTGGCATCTTAGCTTTAGCAATTGCTTTATTTATACTTGTTGTCTCATCTTTACCGTCTTCAATTTCGCCTAGTTCTTTTTGAATTGCTTTAAGTTGCTCATTTAAATAATACTCACGTTGAGTTTTTTCCATTTGAGTTTTAACTCTACCTCTAATTCTTTTCTCAACACCAATTATACTGGTTTCATTTTCCATGATTTTAATTATCGCATTCAACCTTTTTTTAACATCGTTAGTTTCAAAAATTTGTTGTTTTTGAGAAATTGAAGCTGCTATATGTGCAGCTATATTATCTGCAATTTGAGATGGGTCTTTTAGTTGCTTAATTGTATTTATTGTTTCGTTAGAAATTTTTTTATTAATAGATGTTAGCTTCTCTAGTCTTCTTAAAGCTGTAGCTGCCAATGGAAATAAATCTTCATCATTAGAAATTACATCATTAAAATAGGTGTAATCACAAGTAATAAATTTATCATTATCTCTAAAATCTAAAATTTTAACTCTCTTTATTCCTTCTACTAAGACCTTAACAGTACCATCTGGTAATTTTAATAATTGTAAAATATTCCCTTCACATCCATACATAAAAACATCAGTTTTA
>CACMYE010000018.1 GCA_902617825.1 uncultured Pelagibacteraceae bacterium
AAACGCAGATAAATATAAAAAATGTTCAAAATATTTATAAATTTTTACTTACACCTAAAAATTTTAGAAAAAAAATAGAAACAATTGATTTTCGTTTTTCTTATGATTTTGGTGAAAAAGTAATAATTCTAAATGATATTATTATTGATGGTCAATATAATCAAAAAGTTAATGAAAAATTAAATAATATTTATTTTCGTGGTTCAGATATGCAAAATAAAATTTATTTTAAGAACATGACAAATTCTTTACTTAAAGCTTACGCTGGATAGATCATCTTCTTAGGATTAACTATTTTTTTATACTCTTTTTCTGTGATTAGCCCTGTTTTTAATGTTTCATATTTTAAAGTAGTATTGTTTTTAAGTGCAGTCTTTGCAATTTTAGCAGCATTGTCATATCCGATATGAGGTGCAAGTGCTGTAACAAGCATTAAAGAATTATCTAAATGTTCCTGTATTTTCTTTTTATTCGCTTTTATACCTTTAACACAATAAAGTGCAAAATTTTTAGTACTATCAGCTATTAGATCTATTGATTGTAAAATATTGTGTGCGATCAAAGGTTTGAAAACATTCAATTCAAAATGTCCATGTGACCCAGCCATTGTAATACCGTTATGGTTTCCAATAACTTTTACACATACCATTGTGACCGCTTCACATTGAGTAGGATTAACTTTGCCAGGCATTATTGATGAGCCAGGCTCATTTTCTGGTAGATTTAATTCTCCATAACCAGCTCTCGGACCTGACCCTAAAAATCTAATATCGTTGGATATTTTCATTAAAGCTACTGCGCATGTGTTTAAAGTTCCAGAAAAATTAACTATTGCATCATGTGCTGCAAGCTCAGCAAATTTATTTGGTGCAGGTTTAAATTTTATTTTTGTAAATTTTGTTATTTCTTTAACTATTTTTTTATCAAAGTTTTTTCTAGAATTTATTCCCGTTCCAACCGCTGTTCCACCTTGAGCAAGAAATAAAATTTCTTTTAAAGCATATTCAATTCTTTCGATACTTTTTTTTATTTGTACATGGTATCCTGAAAATTCTTGACCTAAAGAAAGAGGAGTTGCATCTTGAAGATGTGTTCGTCCAATTTTTACTATATTTTTGAATTCTCTAGATTTTCTATTTAATTCTTTTTCTAGAATTTTTAAGTTTGGTAACAATTTACTTAATGTTTCTTTTGCAACTGAAATATGCATTGCAGTTGGAAAAACATCATTTGTAGATTGTGATTTATTTACGTGATCATTTGGATGAACAGGTTTTTTTGAACCTTTTTTTCCACGCATTATTTCTATTGCACGATTGGCAATAACTTCATTAACATTCATATTTGTTTGTGTTCCAGAGCCTGTTTGCCAAACTTTTAATGGAAAATTATCATTCAACTTACCTTTTATTACTTCATCTGAAGCTCTGATAATTGATTTAGATATTTTTTTATCAATTAATTTATCCTTTAGGTGGACAATTGCTGCAGATCTCTTAATAATAGCAATAGATTTGATGATGGAAATATTTACTAAAATTTTACCAATATTAAAAAATTTATTAGATCTTTGAGTAGATGCTCCCCACAACTTTTCATTAGGAACATTGACACTTCCAATACTGTCAAATTCTTTTCTTAATTTCATTGATTAATATCTAAGTTACAAATAATTATAAATATACAATAAATTATTAAAAACATACAGGAGCAATATGTCGAATTTTAGTAAAGTAGGAACTTTCATGAAAACTTTTGGCCAAGAAGTTAAAACCAAACCATCATTAAGCACTGAAAAAATAAACAAACTAAGAGTAGATCTAATTAAAGAGGAGCTAGAAGAGCTAACAGAAGCCATGAATAATAAGGACTTATTAGAGGTAGCTGATGCTTTAACAGATATTTTGTATGTTACTTATGGTGCAGGGCACGCATTTGGAATTGACTTAGATCAGTGTTTCGAGGAGGTTCAAAATTCAAACATGAGTAAGTTAGATGATAATGGAAAACCTATATACAATGATGCAGGAAAAGTTATGAAAGGACCAAATTACTTCAAACCTGATCTTTCTAAATTTGTATCTTAAATTTCTAATTTTAGATCAATCGCTGGAGCACTGTGAGTGATTGATCCTACAGAAATTCTATTAACACCTGTTGACGCAACAGATTTAACTGTTTTCAAACTTATATTTCCTGAAGCTTCAGTTTCGTAATATTTGTTAGAAATTTTGACGCCTTCCTTCAAACTTTTAATACTCATATTGTCAAATAACACAGTGTTAAATTTAAGTCCCATTATTGATTTAAGTTGATTTAGATTATCCACTTCGACAGTAATTTTTCTTCCTTTTTTATTTTTGATAGCTTTAATGACTAAACTTCTTAGATCTGAACTTGCTATATGATTGTCTTTAATTAAATATTCATCACTTAAATTAAATCGGTGATTTGTTCCACCTCCTAACTTAACTGCATATTTTTGAATTACTCTCAAATTTGGAATTGTTTTTCGTGTACAACAAATTTTTGTTCTTTTTCCAGCTAGCTTTACAAATGCATTGGTCTTTGTAGCTATACCAGAAATGTGAGATAAAAAATTTAATGCAACTCTTTCAGCAATTAATATATTTTTTACATTTCCCTTTATTAAAGCAACTAAAGAACCTTTTTTTATCTTTGAACCATCTTTTTTTTTAATTATGAATTTAATTTTACTGTCAATTAGTGCAAAAGCTTGTTTAGCAAATAACAAACCTCCTATCACAGCACTTTGATTTGATAAAAGTTTAATCGAAATAACTTTATTATTTTTAATTAAACCTGAGGTAATATCCCCAGAAGGGTATAGGTCTTCATTAAGGGCTAGTTTAACTGTATTTCGGATAAATTCTTTACTAAGTTTTATTTTTGACACTTATTTATCTGCCAATAGCTGCCATTTTCTCTACTGAAATTCTTGCTTTCTCGATAGTCTCTTTATCCATAATTATTTCACCCGTTTCATTTTCTAAACAATCTAAAATTTTTGGAAGAGTAATTTTTTTCATATGAGGACACATGTTACATGGCTTGATAAACTCAACATTTGGATTTTCAACTTCTATGTTGTCACTCATCGAACATTCAGTGACCATCATTACTTTTTTGGGTTGGTTATCTTTAACATAATTGATCATACCTGATGTAGAGCCTGCAAAGTCGCTTGCTTTAATAACATCTGGAGGACATTCAGGGTGTGCAATTATTTTTATTCCAGGATTATTTTTTCGAATATCATGTATTTCTTGCTCGTTAAATTGATCATGAACAATGCAAATGCCTTTCCACGAAATAATTTCCACATCTGTTTGCGAAGCAACATATTTTGCAAGGTAGTCGTCAGGTAAAAATATTACTTTTTTAACTCCAAGTGATTTTACAATTTTAACAGCATTAGCAGATGTACAACAAACATCAGTTTCTGCTTTAACCTCTGCAGAAGTGTTAACATATGAAACAACAGGAACTCCTGGATATTTTTCTTTTAATAATCTCACATCCTTACCAGTTATTGATGAAGATAAGGAACAACCTGCATCCATGTCAGGTAAAATTACTTTTTTTGCAGGACTCATTAATTTTGCAGTTTCTGCCATGAAATGAACTCCTGCCATCAAAATTATATCTGCTGAAGTTTTAGAAGCTTCAATTGCTAATGCCAAAGAGTCTGCAGAAAAATCAGCAACACCATGATATATTTCAGGTGTTTGATAATTATGAGCAAGAATAACTGCGTTCTTTTTTTTTTTTAATTTATTAATTTTGTGAATGTACGGTGCATGAACTGACCATTCAATTTCAGGCATAACCTTAGAAATTTTTTGGTAAATTGGATCTGTTGTTTGCTTTACTTCTTGTGTAAATTCCATGCAGATTTTTACCAATTTGAAAGATAGTTGTCATTCATTTATTATGGGACATATTGCGGTCGTGCTGAAATTGGTAGACAGGCACGGTTGAGGGCCGTGTGGACCTAGTCCATGAGAGTTCGAGTCTCTCCGACCGCACCAATTAATTAGTTATTTACCTATCCACTCAGGTTTTTTAATTTTGATTGATGCTTCTTTTGTTTTAAATTCAGCATTTTCGTCAAAATTTTTATCTAGAAATTTTATTAGAGCAAAAGGATATTCATTATTTATAAGTACTTTTCCGATCTCATTTTCTTTATTGAAAATACCCTCACCCTCATGCAATTTCCCGTCTATAATATTTATCGGTAATAATCTTTTTGTAAGTTTATTTTTAAGTTTTATCCTTGCTGTATTTTCCTGTCCAACATAACAACCCTTTTTAAAATCAATTCCATTAAGTTCATCATAATTACATTCAATTCCAAAAGCTTTGTTTTGTAATTGATTTAAATTTTTTGGAACTATTCCAAGTTTATGACTTAGTGAATAATATTCATTTATATCCGCATCATGTAATTCTAATTTTTTTAAGGATAAGTAGAGTTTCTCTAGATTGATAATTAATCTTGCACCTAATTGTTTGTTACGAGGATCTAAAAATATTGGATCCTCTCTAAACCTTAAAGTAAATCCAGGAACTTCTTGTGCTTCATCAAAAGTTAAAAACTTCTCATAACTAAAAGCAGCAACCACAAACTCATTACTAAGATTTAAAATTTCAACTTTTGATCTTAATTTATAAACACTAAGTTGCTTATATAATTCATCCACTTGAGATTTTTCACAATCGATCAAGTAACCTGTCTTATGTTTAACTATAATAAATTCATACAAAAATTTTCCTTGAGGAGATAGTAATGATGCAAAGCAACTGTAGGTTTCACTTACCTTGTTAATGTCATTACTAATTAGGTTTTGAAGAAAACTAACTGCATCATCTCCATTTATATAAAGAATCGCCCTGTCTTCTAAAATGTAAACGTTTTTGATATTCATATTTGATTAATTATAAGATGTAATATAATAACATTTTCTTAAAATGTTAGATCTTATAATTAGAAACGGCAAATGTTACATTGATGGAGAATTAAAGGATGTTGATGTTGCTATAAAAGATAAAAAAATTCATCAGATTGGTCAAATTTCAGAAGAGGCTAAAGAAATCATTGATGTTAATGGCCATACAGTTTTACCAGGATGCATAGACACTCAAGTCCATTTTAGAGAGCCAGGATCAACCGACACAGAAGATCTTCATTCTGGAAGTCGAGCAGCAGTTGCAGGGGGAATCACTAGTGTTTTTGAGATGCCCAACACTAACCCACCAACTTCTAACAAAAAAGAGTTTCAAAGAAAATTAGATCTCGCTAAAAATAGAATGTATTGTAATTATGCATTCTATTTTGGGGCAACAGCTGATAACTCAGATGATTTAGCAAGTTTAAAAGATTTAGAAGGTTGTTGTGGAATTAAACTTTTTGCAGGATCTTCAACTGGAAATTTATTAGTTGCTGAAGAAGATGATATTGATAAAGTTTTTCAAAATAGCTCAAAAGTCGTAGCAGTACATTCTGAGGATGAAGCAATACTAAAAGCAAATAAAAAATTAATTAAAGAAGGAGATGTTCATACACATCCTGTGTGGAGAAGTGTAGAGTCTGCAATTTCATCAACAAGAAGAATTGTAAGGATTGCAGAAAAATATAATAAAAAAGCACATGTTCTCCATATAACTACAAAAGAGGAAATTGACTTTTTATCACAACATAAAGGAAATATAACGTTTGAGATTACTCCTCAGCATTTAACTTTAAATGCTCCTGAGTGTTATGACAATCTTGGTACCTATGCCCAAATGAACCCGCCATTGAGAGAAAAATCCCATCAAGATCGGTTATGGTATGCTGTAAGGAATAATTTTAATGAAACAATAGGATCAGATCATGCTCCACACTTAAAAGTTAATAAAGATAAAGTCTACCCGAGTTCTCCTTCGGGCATGCCGGGTGTTCAAACCTTGATGCCTGTAATGTTAAATCACATTAATAATGGTAAATTATCTTTAACTCAATTAATGAAACTTATCTGTGAAAATCCTGTTAAAATTTTTGGTATTCAAAATAAAGGATTTATCAGAGAAGGTTATGATGCTGATTTTACAATAGTAGATATGAATAAAACTATTGAGATTAAAAATGAAAATATGGAGAGCAAATGCGCGTGGTCTCCTTTTAATGGTCACAAATTTAAAGGAACACCTACCCATACAATTGTTGCAGGGAAAATTAAAATGCAGGATGGTAAAATATTAGGAGATCCCGAGGGAAGCCCTTTAGTTTTTGCTTGATCTTTCAAATATTCAAAATCTTATTTTTTATTAAATCTTCTTTTATCTCAGTTAAAATCGCTGGATCATCAATTGTAGGTGGAACCTTGTAATCAACATTATCTGCAATCTTTCTTATAGTTCCTCGTAGAATTTTACCTGATCTTGTTTTTGGTAATCTTTTAATCACAATAACCACTTTAAATGCTGCAACAGGACCAATTTTTGCTCTAACCATTTGAATGCATTCTTTTGAAATTGTATCGTTATCTTTATCTACTCCAGACTTAAGCACAACTAAGCCAATTGGTAGTTGACCTTTTAATTTATCAGCAATCCCTAAAACTGCACATTCAGCAACTGATTGATGTTCAGATAAAACTTCTTCAATTGCTCCAGTAGATAATCTATGACCAGCAACATTAATAATATCATCTGTTCTAGACATAATCCAAATGTAACCATCGTCGTCAATATGCCCTGCATCGTAAGTTTGATAGTAACCATCATAATTTGACATATAATTTTCTTTATATCTTTTGTCAGCATTCCATAAAGTTGGAAATGTTCCAGGAGGCAAAGGTAATTTTACAACAATATCACCCATTTCATTTGGTTTAGCTAAGGATTGATCTTGTTTAATTATTTTTACATCATAACCAGGCACTGCTTTACAAGCTGAGCCATACTTAGTCTCCATCATCTCTATGCCAGTACAATTCGAACTGATTGCCCAACTTGTTTCTGTTTGCCACCAATGATCGATGACTGGAACTTTAAGTAAATTTTCAGCCCATTTAATTGTATCTGGATCTGCTCTTTCACCAGCAAGAAATAAACTTTCAAAATTGCTAAGATCATATTTGGAAAAGAATTTCCCTTCGGGGTCTTCTTTCTTTATTGCTCTAAATGCTGTTGGAGCAGTAAATAAAGATTTTACTTTATAGTCTGAAATAATTTTCCAAAATGCTCCAGCATCTGGAGTTCCAACTGGCTTACCTTCAAACAAAACTGTTGTACATCCCTTAAACAAAGGAGCGTAAACAATATATGAGTGTCCAACAATCCATCCAATATCACTGGCTGACCACCAGATATCGTTGGTATCAATATTATAAATATTTTTCATAGTCCACTTTAGAGCTACGATGTGACCCCCAATATCTCTCACTATTCCTTTAGGAGTTCCGGTTGTGCCTGAGGTATATAAAATATATGCAAATTCATTTGAGTTCATTTCAACACAATCAGCTGGTTTAGCATTGGATACTACTTCATCCCAACTAATTTCGATCGGTGTATTTAATTTTACCTCATGTCCTGATCTTTGAAACAAAATCATCTTTTCAATCTTATGATTTGCTATTTTAATTGCTTCATCTACTAACGGTTTGTATTCAACAGTTCTTCCAGGCTCAAAACCACATGAGGCTGTTACTAATAATTTTGCTTTGCTGTCGTCAATTCTGCTTGCAAGTTCATTAGAGGCAAATCCACCAAAGACAACTGAGTGTATTGCACCTATTCTTGCACATCCCAACATTGCAATTACAGCCTCAGGTATCATTGGCATGTAAATAATTACTCGATCGCCTTTATTAACTCCTTGATCTTTTAATGCTCCTGCAAATTTTGATACTTTTGATCTAAGTTCTTCATAGGTAAACTTACTTTTCTTACCTGTAATTGGGCTATCATAGATAAGAGCAGTGTTGCTTCCTCTTCCTTGATCAATATGAATGTCTAAAGCATTGTAACATGTGTTGGTAACCCCATCTTCAAACCATTTATAGAAAGGTGGATTAGTTTTATTCAAAATTTTTGTAGGTTTTTTAAACCAAAAGATGTCTTCAGCCGCCTCTTGCCAAAATTTTTCAGGATTTTTTATTGAATGATCATAAATTTTATTAAATTTATCTGACATATTAATTTGATTCGATTTTAGTAATTTATTTGGTTTTTAACTTATAAATTGTATTTAATTTTAAAAATTAAGTAAAATCAATGTTAATTAGTGACAATTTGCTCTTCATAAATCTATTTTTATTTGCTATTTAACGTGAACTTTGGCTTGAGGAAGCTCAAGTCTAGTTTATATAAACTAAAAAAATAAAAACTAACTAGAGAGGGAGTTTTTTATGAATAAACTTAAATTGTTTGCTTTGGCAGCTATGGCCCTGATTGGATTTTCAGGTATAGCTATCGCAGCAGACGCAACCATGTTGAATCAGGATGATTTCGTAGGTATTTCATTCTGGATCATATCTATGGGAATGTTAGCAGCTACAGCTTTCTTTTTCATGGAAGTTGGTAACGTAGCAGCAGGCTGGAGAACTTCAGTTATTGTTGCTGGGCTAGTAACTGGTATTGCATTCATACACTACATGTACATGAGAGAAGTATGGGTTGCTACTGGAGACTCACCAACAGTTTACAGATATATTGACTGGTTAATTACTGTACCATTACAGATGGTAGAATTTTATTTAATTCTAGCAGCTATCGGTAAAGCAAACTCTGGAATGTTTTGGAGATTGCTACTTGGTTCATTAGTAATGTTAATCGGTGGATACTTAGGTGAAGCTGGATACATCAACGCTACTCTTGGCTTTATTGTCGGAATGGCAGGTTGGATATACATTCTTTATGAAGTATTCTCAGGTGAAGCTGGAAAAGCTGCAGCAAAAAGTGGAAGCAAGGCTCTTGTAACTGCTTTTGGTGCAATGAGAATGATTGTTACAGTAGGTTGGGCTATTTACCCATTAGGTTACATATTTGGTTACCTAACAGGTGGAGTAGATGCTGACTCACTTAACGTTGTTTACAACTTAGCAGACTTTATTAACAAAATTGCATTTGGTCTAGTAATCTGGGCAGCTGCAACTAGTGTTAGCGGAAAAAGAGCTAAGTAGTTTTACTTAAAAAAGTTTAAATTAAGGGCAGGTATAATTTTATATCTGCCCTTTTTTTTGTCTAAAATATCTAAAATACCCCTTTGTCAATTTTACTTACTTGCTCAATTTAGATAACAACCTATATATAAATTATGCCAAAAATTACTTACAAAACTGAGGATGATAAAATTTATACTATTGATGTTCAAAATGGATTAACTGTGATGGAAGGCGCGATTCAAAATGACATTCCAGGTATAGATGCTGATTGTGGTGGAGGGATGTCATGTGCAACTTGCCACGTATATGTTAATGAAGAGTGGATAGATAAACTACCAGTGAAAGAAGATGGGGAAGAAGATATGTTAGATATGGCATTTGAACCAAAAAAAAATAGTCGATTAAGTTGCCAACTTATCGTTTCAGATACACTAAATGGATTAGTCGTTAACATTCCATCAAAGCAAGGATAAATGAATAAAACAGATGTATTGATTATTGGAGCAGGTCCAACAGGTTTATTTTGTGCACATCAACTTGGAATTATTGGACTAAGCTGTGAAATTGTTGATAGCTTGGATAAGGCAGGTGGTCAATGTATAGAACTTTATCCTGACAAACCTATTTATGATATTCCAGCAATTCCTGAATGCACTGGTGAAGAATTAACTAATAATCTTTTAAAACAAATTAAACCTTTTAATGTTAATTTTCATTTAAACCAAAGAGTAGAAGAACTTAAAAAAATTAATGATCGTTGGTATGTAAAAACTAATGGTAATAAAGAATTTGATGTTGCAAGTATAGTTATTGCAGGAGGAGTAGGGTCCTTTGAACCAAGAAAATTTCCAGTGAAAGAATGTGAAAAATTTGAGGGAAACTCACTATTTTATGCAATTAAAGATAAAACAATTTTTAGAGACAAAACTATTTCAATTTTTGGTGGAGGGGACTCGGCCTTAGATTGGGCTATAGAACTTTCTAATACCTCAAAAGTAAATTTAATTCACCGAAGGGACGGGTTTAGTGGGGCAGAGGCGAGTGTTCAAAAAGTAAAACAATTAAATGATCAAGGCAAAATAAACTTATATACCAAATATCAATTAGATTCAGTAGCAGGCGAAGATAAAATTAATTCTGTTAAAATCAAACACGATGAAGGAGAAATAAAAGAAATTAAATCTGATTATGTATTAGGTTTTTTTGGTTTAATAATGCAACTTGGTCCAATTTTAAGTTGGGGTTTAAATATTGATAAAAAAAAAGTTGAGGTTAATACAGAGAATTTTGAAACCAATATAAATGGTATATTCGCAATTGGTGATATTTGTTCTTATCCAGGTAAATTGAAATTAATTCTTTCAGGTTTTCATGAGGGCGCGCTAGCTGCTAGGGGATGTTTTAAGTATGCAAAACCCGATGAAAAGTTAAGATTTGAATTTACAACCACTTCAAAAGCTGCACAGGAAAGATTAGGTATAAAAAGTGATTGAACTATTTTCGTCTGATACCCCAAATGGAAAAAAAATAAGCATAATGTTAGAGGAAATAGGATTTGATTATAAAGTTACAAAATTAGATTTAGCTAAAGGTGATCAATTTGAACCTGAATTTAAAAAGATTAGCCCTTTTGCAAAAATACCTGCAATTATTGATCATTCAAATAATAATCAATCAGTTTTTGAGTCTGGTGCTATCTTAATTTACTTAGCAGAAAGAAGTGGCAAGTTTTATGATCAAGAAAACAAACTAAATATAGATCAATGGCTGATGGCTCAAATGGGTTCAATGGGTCCTTTTATTGGTCAATATCATTATTTCTATAAATTTAATAAAGGTTTGAGTGAGGTTGGTGAGAAAAGATATTTTGAGATCACAAAACGTATTTATGAAGTTTTAGAAGATCACTTATCAAAAAATAAATATTTAGCTGGAGAAAATTACTCTATTGCTGATATTGCAACTTGGCCTTGGATGACTAGACACGAATGGCACGATATTGGTCTTAAAAATTATCAAAATTTATCAAGATGGTATTCAGAAATTTCAGATCGAAAAGCTGTTATTAAGGGATTTGCTTTTATAGATGAAAATGCAATCATACCTAAACCCTAAATTTAGTTTAACAATTTATACAAAGAACTAAAAATACCCATGCCTGATAATTCAATAGCTAGTACTATAATGATTATTAGAATTAATTTTTTGTTCATTTAAGAAACAAGTAAAGTATTAAAATTGCCCAAATAAAAGGATAATAAAAATAGATATATTTTTTGGCAAATAAAAAAGAAATAGAATTTTGGTAAGCAGATTTCCTTTTATTTTTTCTAGTCATCTGCATGAACCTTTTCATCTTTCTCATGCTTTTCTTGAGCAGCAATAGTGTATTTTGCAACCGGTCTTGCCATTAACCTTTTTAATCCAATTGGCTCAGCTGTATCTAAACAATATCCATATGTTTCATCTCTAATTCTCATTAAAGCTTTATCAATCTCAGAGATTAATTTTATTTGTCTATTGATAGCTTTCATTTCCACATTTTTATCAGTATAGGAGCTTGCTTGATCAACAATGTCAGCTGAAATACTATTGTCATCCATACTGCCATTGTATAATGCTTCATTGTTTGCTTTCACTAATTCTTTTTTCCATTCATTAAGTTTTATTCTAAAAAAAACTTTGTGTTTTTCACACATATATTTTTCCGTTTCTTTTGGAATATATGTCTTTGAAATTTTTATAGTTGCTTTTACCGCAGATTTTTTAATTTTGCCTGAACCTTTATTTTTTGGCTTGGTTACTTTTTTCTTTGCTTTAGTAGTCTTTGGCATATGTCAATTTTGAGCTCCGAAGTATATTCAGCAAATTAGGGGTGTCAAGCTAGCTGATTTGATATAAATATTTATAAATGAGCATTAATAGCAAAAATATAAATAAGTTTTTTTATATTTTTGTTACAACTCATTTGATTTTCTGGACTTTAATTCCATCTCTAACTAATCACAACTTACCTCTAGATGTCATTGAAGCGTTAGCTGTTGGAAGTAACTTAGACTGGGGATTTAGTAAGCATCCTCCTATGAGCGCATTTTTTCCTGAAGTTTTTTTTCAAATATTTGGACCACAAGATTGGGCTTATTATTTGCTTAGTCAAATTTTTGTAATTATTTCATTCTATTATGTTTTTAAACTTTCAAAAGAGATTTTAAATAATAACTTTTTGGGTTTAATTTCAGTTTTATTAATTGAAACAATATATTTTTACAATTTTACATCTCCAGAGTTTAATGTGAACGTTTGCCAATTACCATTTTGGTCTCTAACTGCTTATTATTCATGGAGAATATATAGTGGAAAAAATATTAAATTTTCTGATTGTTTTTTAGTTGGTCTCTTTGCAGCTTTTGGTTTTTTATCAAAATACTTATTTCTTTATCTTTTAGCCTCTATTGAAATTTTTTTTATTTATTTAATCTTTATAAAAAAAGATCGAAAGTTTGACTTTAAATATTTAATTACTGTTGAAGTCTTTTTAGTTGCTTTAGTACCACATTTTATTTGGCTTACTAACAATGAGTTTGTTACAATTACTTATGGTCTAACAAGAGCAGGATTGGATCAATCAAGTTTAATTGACCATATTAAATTTCCTTTAATTTTCATTGGAAAACAAATTGCAATTTTAATACCATTTTTAATATTAACTTGGTTGTTAGTTCAAAAATTAAAATTTAAAGTTAATATTAAAGATAAAAAATTACTTTTTTTATTATCCATAAATCTTTTACCAATCTTATTAATACTTTTAACTTCAATCGTAACAGGATCTAAAATTAGAACAATGTGGATGACTCCATTTTATTTATTTTTTGGGACATTGTTTGTTTATGTGTTTCAAAGTCAAATCAATATCAAAAAATTAAAACCGTTTTTGATTGGATTTGTCCTTTTTTTCTTTTTGTCTCCTGTGCTTTACGCTTATGTATCAATTTCGAAGAACGATAAAAGAACAGATTATCCAGGAAAAGAAATTGCTATAAAAACACAATACGCCTGGGATCAGCAATTTGATTCAAAGATAAATATTGTTCTAGGTAATGAATGGAACGCTGGCAACTTATCTTATCATCTAAAATCAAGACCAGTTTGGGAGGGTATTGTTGTTAGAGATAAGCTAGATCAATTGAAAGATTATATGTGCCTTGATAATGTATGTGTAGGCTCAAGATAGTTTATGAAAAAATATACAATTTTAATTCCTATTTTTAACGATAGAGAGTCATTAAATAGATTAATTGAAAATATTAATGAAGAGTTAAATAGTGTAACTGCCGAAGTGTCAATTTTAGTGATAAATGATGCCTCATCACAACAAATAGTAGATACTTACCCAAATATAGAAAATATCCATTCATTTGAAATCATAAACATGAAACAAAATAGAGGGCACACACGGTGTATTGCCTCAGGATTGAAATATATTTATGAAAAAAAAGAATTTGATTATGTAATACCAATGGATGGAGATGGAGAAGATAGACCAGAAGAAATTAAAAATTTTATTGAACTTTCAGAGCAAGTAGGTGAACAATCGATAGTTGGAGAGAGAGTGAAGAGATCGGAGGGATTATTTTTTCAAATTTGTTATAAATTTCATAAATTTTTAACTTTAGCATTTACAGGACAATCTATTAAATTTGGAAACTTTACTTGTCTGTCAAAAGCTACAATTGAAAAAATGTTAAAAGAAAAAGCTACTTGGAGTAGTTTTTCTGGTTCATTAAGAAAAGTAGAAAAAGATTTAGTATCTTCACCCTCTATTAGAGGTATTAGGTATTTTGGACCCTCACAAATGAGTTTTTTTAATTTATTAAAACATTCTCTGTCAATTATTAGTGTTTATAGAAAAACCGTCTTAATCCGTTCTGCTTTATTTATTGTTTTCTATATTTTGCTAATCAAAAGTAATGCCTCAGTTATTACTTCTTTGCCTTTAGTTTTGTTACTTATAATGATTTATTCAATTTCTAGTTTAGCTCTGAGAGAAAATATTGAAGAATTTAACAATTGTTTAACAAACATCCACGATATTGACAAAATAAAGTAATTTAAATTGTTTTGTTAAAATGAGGAAAATTTTATTTTTTATTTTTTTAATTTTACCAACGTTAGCCAACAGTTTTGATGAACACTATAAATTTGATCACTGGGCTTATGAAAGAATTATGTTTGGTAAAACTGAAAGTCGTGAAGAAGCAAAAAAACTTTTAGACAGTTATAAACTTAATAATCTTGAGGTAAGAGATACAAATAAACCTTATTTAGGAGCTATAATAGATGGTCATTCACATCCAAGAAAATCCACTGGAAAAGCTTTAGATAAAGGTACTGAGTATTTTATAGATGATTTGCCAATGTTAACAAATAAGGCAAATGTCTTTATGTCTGTAATTCTGGCAACTCCGAATACTTACAAATCAAAAGATAATTGGAATTATTATTATGATTTTGCTGCAAAGCACCAGAATGTCTTAACTAATTGTCATTCAAATTTTATTGGAATGGCAGCAAATAAAAAAAAATATAAGAACTCAGAAGTAAATAAAGAGTTTAAAAAAACTATTAAAAGATTTAAAAAAGGAGAATGTTATGGATTGGGAGAAACTGGACTGGTTCACTATAATAAAAAGAAAAAAAATCCACCTGATGGTGGGTATCAACCCCAATTAGATTTAGATCTTAAACACCCAATTATTGATAAGGCGTTCGAATTTGTCAATGAACACCGTATGCCGATTAATTTACACCTAGAGCCTTTTCATGCAATGGATGGGGTAGATAGATTAACAGAGTTTAAAAATTTTTATAAAAAAAAATGTGAAAAATACCCCAACGCAAAAATTGTGTTAGCTCATACAGGAATGATGCCAACAAAAGACCTTGAAGAAATTTTTGATTATTGTCCTAATACATATACTGACTGGAAATTAGCATTTCATTGGTCTTCTCTTTGGGGCTTTGAGGATTTGCATATCCCAAATGATTATAGATTTAAATTACACGAGGTTTGGGCAAAATCGATGGAAAAATATTCTGATAGATATTTTTTTGGTTCTGATCAAAAATTGGGTAAAAGCCCAGCACATGATGTTTTTGTGCAACACTATATGAAGCATGTTCGTTTGATGATTGGATCTTTGAGTCCAGA
The DNA here is from genome assembly GCA_902617825.1 of uncultured Pelagibacteraceae bacterium. Classification (GTDB taxonomy): domain Bacteria; phylum Pseudomonadota; class Alphaproteobacteria; order Pelagibacterales; family Pelagibacteraceae; genus Pelagibacter. Next base: position 15,388 of record CACMYE010000018.1, read on the forward strand.
AGTGCAAGAAAAAATTGCCTATAAAAATGCAGCTAAACTTTTTAAAATTAACCTTAATCAACCTTTAATTGTTGGTAAACAATAAAAAATGAAAAAAATTTTTTTAACTTTATTTGGCATATTTTTATGTTTTTCTGCTGAAGCAAAAGTTAAATCTAAAGATATATCTTTTCCTAAACATTTTTATACAGATAAGATTAAATCATGCCCATATGTGGGTGG
>CACMYE010000019.1 GCA_902617825.1 uncultured Pelagibacteraceae bacterium
GACTGGAATTATACAGGCCCAAAAGAAACTGTTGATGTATTAAAAAAATATTTACTTAATAAAGATGTGCTTTTTTTGGATGCAGGATGTGGAACTGGATTAGTCGGATTACAACTGAAAAAGTTTGGTTTCAAAAATTTTCATGGTGCCGATCTATCACAAAAATTATTAGACTCAGTCCCAAAAAATTTATATCAAAAATTATTTAAGGTTGATTTAAATAAACGTATCGAGTTAAGTAATAACCTTTATGATATCGTAATGTGTGTTGGAACTTTTACATTTGGACACGTGAAATCTAATGCATTAGATGAGTTTGTTAGAATTACAAAACCAGGTGGTTTAATTTGTTTTACAATCAACGAAGGAATTTATGAAGAATATGGATTTGATAAAAAAATATCTTATTTAAAAGAAAATAACAAATGGCATGAAGTAGAATTTTTTAAATCTGACTATATAGCGAGTAAAAATGTAAACGCTTGGTTAGGATTATATAAAGTTAAATGAAGATAATTTTAATAATGGGATTACCAGGATCAGGAAAAACAACTTTAGCAAATGAACTAGCTCCAATGTTAAGTGCAAAGAGAGTAAATGCCGATGAGGTTAGGAAAGAAGCTAATGATTGGGATTTTTCTAAGGCAGGAAGAATTAGACAAGCAAAAAGAATGGCTGAATTTGCCTTAAAATTAAAAGATAAAGGGGATTATGTTATTGCTGATTTTATCGCCCCAACACCTGAAGCAAGAAAACTATTTCCTGCAGACTATATAATTTGGGTAGATACAATAAATAAGGGCCGTTTTGAAGATACTAATCAAATGTTTGTGAAGCCAAAAACATTTAATTATCATGTTACTACTAAAGATGCTAGAAAGTGGGCTTTAAAAATTTCTGAGGAGATAAAAAATGACTTATCAATGGGATAATAAAAAACCAACAGCACAAATGTTAGGAAGATGGCAACCCTTTCATGATGGCCATTTCACTTTATTTAAAGAAATAATAAAAAAAACTGGTCAAGTTTGTATTCAAATAAGAGATGTACAAGGTGTAGATGATAATCCATTTGATTTTGATACTGTGAAAAAAAATATAGAAGATAGATTAAAACCTGAATTTGAAGGTAGATTTAAGATTATGGTAGTACCGAATATTACTAATATTTGCTATGGAAGGGGAGTTGGTTACAAAATTGAGGAAATAGTATTGGACGAAGAGACTCAAAAAATTTCAGCAACTAAAATTAGAGCAAAAATGAGAGAAGAAGGTAAACTAAAGTAGAATTAATGGATGATAGACTTAAAACTATTGTTGATCTTGAAAAGTATCCAATTCATGATTTAAATTGTCCAGTAATTCAAAAATTAATCCAAAAATGTAAATTAGAGTTAGAACTATTTAGCTGCTCAACAATCCCTAATTTTATTTTACCTAAGTCCTTGGAGAGGATGAACTCAGAATTAGAGAAACAACTTGACGAAGTGTACATGTCAAAGGAGAATATTAACGCATATTTGTATGCTAAAGACGATCCTAGTTTACCACCAGATCACCCTAAAAGAAATTTTATGAAAAGATACAACGGATATCTAAATTCTGATTGTTTTTCAAAAAATTCTGAAATGAAATATCTTTATGAGACAGATGAGCTTTTAAATTTTGCCTCAGCTTGTCTTGATATTTCTCCAATATACAGATGGGCGGACCCTTTAGCATGTCATGCCTACAATATTATGGAACCAAATGGAATTCTTCCATGGCATTTTGATAGTTGTGAATTCACTTTAAGCATAATGATTCAGAAACCTGAAAAAGGAGGTATTTTTGAATATTGTCCTAACATTAGAAAACCTGGACATGAAAACTTTAATGAGGTTAAGAAAGTATTAAATGGAGACAGAAAAAATGTGAGACAATTAAAATTAGAACCTGGGGATTTACAAATATTCAAAGGAAGATTTACACTTCATAGAGTAACAATGGTTGAGGGTCTAAAGTCTAGATATATGTGTATACCAGCATATGTTTTAGATCCATGGAGAGTTAATACACCAGAACACTCAAAAGCTATTTATGGTAAAATTTTGCCAATTCATATAGAAAGAAATCAGGAAAGATCTGACGGGTTGGCTGATTAAATGGCAAGTAATATAAAAATAAAAAAAATTAACAACGAAATTTCATCAATTGTAATCGATGAACCACAAACTTATAACTCATTATCATTTAAAAACCTTAGCGACATATTAAAAAATTTAAAAATATTAGATGCTGATAAAAAAGTTAAAGTTATTATCCTCGAAGGTACAGGAAAAGGATTTAGTGCGGGACATAATTTGAAGGAAGTAAAAGGATTAAAAAAAAAAGAAAAATATCAAAAATTATTTAATCTTTGCTCTAAAGTTATGCTCCAAATAGTTGAAGGGAGAAAACCAGTTATTGCTAAAGTTCATGGAGCAGCTTTTGCAGCTGGCTGCCAATTAATAGCAAGTTGTGATTTAGCATATAGTTCCAAAGATGCATTATTTGCAACACCTGGAGTTAATATAGGATTATTTTGTAGCACACCCATGGTTGCAGTTAGTAGAAAAATTAATCGAAAACCTATGATGAAAATGTTGCTTACAGGTGAACCAATTTCTGCACATTACGCAAAAGAAATAGGATTGATAAATGATTGTTACAGCAAATCAAAATTAAACAGTGAAATCTTGAAAGTAGCTAAAAAAATTGCATCTAAATCAAATCTAACAATAAAAATTGGAAAACAAACTTTCTATAAACAATTAGAGATGCCTTTGAGAAAAGCTTATGCATACACAAGTAAAATGATGACTTTAAATATGATGGCAATTGATGCTAAAGAGGGAATTTCTGCGTTTCTTGAAAAAAGAAAACCAGTTTGGAAAAATAAATAGTGATAAATAAAAAAAATATTTCAATTGTTTTTTTTATATTTTTGGGAATGTATCTAGTTTTAACTTTTAAAGATCATAATTTTAAAAGAGCTGTGGATGCTTGTCTAGCCGCTAGTCAGAAACTATCAGAGTCTAAGATTAGTGATTTAAAAGAAGCTAGAAAGTTTTGTGAAGATCAAATTAAAAAAAATAAATAAACATTGATGTGTTTGAACAAAAGTTTAAAATAAATTAAATTTATTTTAAACTTTTAAAAAGGATTTTTTGATGAGCGAGTCATGTTGTGGACCTGGATACGCTAGCCCTTCCGCTGCTATTAAGGCTCCAAGTGAAAAACTTTTATATACAATAGCTATTTACACTGGAACAGGAATACAAAAACCTGATTATTTAGCAACTATTGATGTTGACCCCGAAAGTCAAAATTACTCTAAGGTTATTCATCGGCTTGAGATGCCAGGTATCGGAGATGAATTACATCACATGGGTTGGAACGCTTGTTCTTCTTGCCATAGTGACTCAGAGATGAGCAGAAAATATCTTTTAGTTCCTGGAGTAAGATCAAATAATATTCATATAATTGATACTGCCTCAGATCCTTTTGCACCAAAAATTCATAAAATCATTGAGGGTTCAGAGATTAAAGCAAAAACTAATTTATCTGGACCGCATACTGTGCATTGCTTAGGGTCAGAAATAATAATCTCATTTTTAGGAAATGCAAAAGGAGAAGCACCTGGAGGATATTTGCATTTAAATAAAGATTTTGAAATTGTTGGAAGATGGGAAAATTCTATGGGCGACATACCATTTAGTTATGATTTTTGGTACCAACCAAGACACAACGTAATGGTTAGCTCTGAATGGGCGGCACCAAATACTTTCATGCCAGGTTTTGATCTAGAAGAAGTTGGACATTTAAAGTATGGGCGTAGACTGCATATTTGGGATTTTAAAAAAAAAGAACCTGTAGAGACCATGTATCTTGGAGAAGATGGATTAATACCCCTCGAAGTAAAATTTATGCATAATCCTGATAGTAGTCACGGATTTTGTGGTGCTGCTTTAAGCGCTAATGTAATTCACTTTTGGAAATCAAAAGAGGGAAAGTGGGAATGGGAAAAAATAATTGATGTCGATAACGAACCTCATCCAGATTGGCCAATTCCAATACCAGGTGTTATGTCTGCGATACTGGTTTCAATGGATGATAAGTATCTCTACTTAAATAATTGGTTACATGGTGATATGAGACAGTATGATATTTCTGATCCCCATAAGCCCAAGTTGACAGGGCAAGTGTGGATGGGTGGACTTTTAGGAAAAGCACCAGAGGTAAATGGAGTAAAAATTGCAGGTGGTCCACAAATGTATCAATTGTCACTAGATGGAAAACGTATGTACGTAACTACTTCTTTGTTCTCTACTTGGGATAATCAATTTTATCCAGACATTAGAAAGCAAGGTGGAGCAATGATAATGATTGATTGTGACGTTAAAAATGGGGGAATGAAAATAAATAAGGATTTTATAGTAGACTTTGGTAAAGAACCTAATGGTCCAAGCAGATGTCATGAAAGTAGATATCCAGGTGGAGATTGTACTAGTGATATTTGGCTGTAATGCAAATTAAAATAGCAAACCGTGAAAATAGTGTTTACAAAGTTTCAGGACGAATGTCTCTACTTCAAGAATTAAGAGAACAGGGAGTAGATTTACCTTATGGTTGTCAATACGGCGGATGTATTACCTGTGCTGCAAAATTAATTGAAGGTGAAGTGGATCAACGTTCTCAAGTAGCTTTAAATAATCGACAAATAAATGACGGCTACATAATATTGTGTGTAGCGCGCCCAAAAACAGACTGTACTATAGAGATAGGAGTTGAAAGCCATGACAAACTTTACCGAAATCCTTTTCTTGACCCACTTGCACCTCATGAGTTAAAAGCAGACATAGCTACTCAAAAAAAATCAAAAAAATGAGACATATGAATCATAGCGAGCCTTATAGTGATGATTATATTAAAGGTATATTAACTTCAGTTAAAACTATTGCTATGGTGGGTGCTAGCCCAGACAAGACCAAGTTTAGTTACGGGGTTCTTAGAGTATTAAGTGAAACAGGTTACGACATGATCCCTGTAAATCCACGTCCAGATGTAACTGAAATTAGAGGATTAAAAGTTTACCCAAATTTAAAATCAATCAATAGAACCGTTGACATGGTTGAAGTATTTAGAAAACCTGAAGATCTTTACGAAGTTGCTGAAGAGGCAATAGCTATTAATGCTAAAGTCTTATGGGGACAAATTGGAGTTGTAAGTAAAGAAGCTGCCCGTCTGGCCGAAAACGCAGGACTTAAAGTTGTCATGAACAGATGTCCAAAAATTGAGCTTTTCAGACCTTTCTGGAAACCCCGTCTTGATCTTAAAATTTAAAGCCATTAAATTTTAATTTTAATATTTTTATGAATAAAGTACTTAAATTTTTAGACGACACTTTTTTAGATTTAGGACGTCAATTTAAATGGACTTATTTGCCACCTTTAATGGTTTATGTTGCTGCCGGTATTTCAGGTCTTACAGGAATAGTTGGAACTTTTTTTGTTAAAGATTATTTAAATTTATCTGCTGCATTCCTCGCAGGTCTTGGATTTTGGGCAGGAATCCCTTGGGCATTAAAAATGCCCTTAGGTCATCTAGTTGATCTTATATGGGAAAGAAAAAATTATATGGTTTATTTCGGAGCTTCGTTAATAGCGTTAAGTTTGTTTATAATGTATGGATTAATTATTCATACAGAAGATATGTCTCAAATTTTTTCGGTTGAGACTTGGTTTGTTATAAGTGTAATTCTAGCTCCGGTTGGGTATGTTGTTCAAGATGTAGTTGCTGATGCAATGACAGTAGAGGCGGTTCCCTTAACAGATGAACAAGGTACAGATTATAGCAAAGATCAAGTAAAAATAATGCATACAACAATGCAAACTTTGGGTCGTTTTGCAATAATAGGTGGAACTGTTCTTGTTGCATTAGTAAATGTAATTTTATTTAGAGATGTTGAGATTTTGAGTCAGAATGAAAAAATTAATTTGTATGGAACAATTTATTTATATGCTCTCGTAATACCTCTAGTTTCAATTTTTGGTGTAATTTTAGGAAGTTATTTAAAAAGAAAAAAAATAAATATTTTAAAATCTCAGGGATTAGAATTTAAAGAGGTAAGAGAAAATGAAAAAACAGAGATAAATTGGTGGATTTTAGGAGGTAGTTTAATTTTTGTTATTTTCACACTTTCAGTAGGATCTTTCAACTTACCGTTTGCGCAAGAAATTGTATTTATAGGTTCCGTCATCATAATTCTGTTTTTAATGTTCAAACTTATTAAAGAATTACCTAAAGAATTAAGACTAACAATTGTTGGAACTGCAGTAATTATTTTTATTTTTAGAGCAATGCCAGGACCTGGACCAGGTTTAACTTGGTTTGAAATTGACCAACTTGGATTTAATGAACAGTTTTTTTCAATTTTATCATTACTTGCATCAGTTTTAACTTTAGCAGGAATTGTTTTGTTAAGACCGTTTATGGCGAAGAATTCAATTGCAAAAATAATTGTTGTTTTAAGTATTGCAGGTGCAATTTTATTTTTACCAAGTGTTGGAATGTATTATGGTTTTCATACTTGGACATCTTCATTAACGGGTGGTGTGGTCGATGCAAAGTTTATTGCATTAATAAATACAGCTCTTGAGTCTCCTCTGGGCCAAGTATCAATGATACCACTACTTGCTTGGATAGCAAAAAATGCTCCATCTCATTTAAAAGCAACTTTTTTTGCAGTTTTTGCCTCATTTACTAATCTCGCATTGTCAGCAAGTGCATTAGGAACAAAATATTTAAATGAAATATTCACTGTTACAAGAGAAGTTAAAGACAAAGTTAGTGGTGAAATTCAAACAACAGCTGATTACTCAGAACTAGGAATTTTATTAATTGTGGTAACTTTATTAACGTTAATACTTCCAATTTTATTTGTCTTTATCATTAACAACAGCAAATACAAAACTGCAGAGTAGCTATTACAAATATTCATAAATATTTATTAGTTTTTTTAAATTATTGAGCTAATACGTATCTATGAAAAAAATCTTCTTAATTTATGGTCATTATAAAGATAATTCTTTTAATGCTGCAATTAAAAATGAATTTATCAAACAAGCAGAACTTAATGGTAATTCTGTAGATGTAATCGATTTATATAAAGAAAAATTTAATCCAGTATTTGCAGGTGAGGAACCTGATCAAGAAGTTCTTGATCATAGAAAAAGAATTGAAAATTCTGATATCATTGTCTTGATCGCTCCAATTTGGAATTTTAGAATGCCTGCTATTGTTGAAGGTTGGATTGACAAAGTTCTAGCACCACCTTGGGCATTCAAGTTTAAAAAGTTGGTTGGAAACTACGGATATCCAATTGGTAATTTAAAGCAAAAAAAAGCAATAATATTTTGCACATATGGCTCTCCAAGATTAGCTATCACTACTTTCTTTTTAAATTTGCCTATTCGAAGATTGAAAAGAGGAGTTTTTCACATGTGTGGCATATATAACATTATCTATAGAAGATATTTTGCAGTACCATTTGTGAGTGATGCCAAGAGACAAGAATTTTTAAAAGATGTTAAAGAAACTGCAAATAACATTTAAAGTATTTATTTTATTTTTTCTATTAACATGTTTTTCCAAAGCTGATTTGTTAAATCCCGATAAAAATATCAAACCTAAAGACGTTGTCAAAATTCAACTAACTGGACTTCAACAAAATGATTTAAATTATCAAGATAGTGGTATTGAACAAACATGGAATTTTGCTCATCCAAACAATAAAAAAGTTACAGGGCCATTAAATAACTTTAAAAGAATGCTTAAAGGAAATTCTTATCAAATGATGATTGACCATTTAAGCCATACAATAACCGAATTAAGAAGTAATGATAAATTAGCGCAATTTGAGGTTATTATTCTGGATAAAAATAAAATTTATCATAAATTTAATTGGCAAGTTGAAAAATATATCCTTGAGGGAGAATTAAAGGATTGTTGGCTCACAACTATGGTCTCTAATCCAATACCTCTGGGTAGCTCAATCTGATATCTTGTTAGTATATTTTTGTTTCGTAATTAATAAAAATTTAGTAGGAATCCCACAATGAAAACAAAAACCAAAGTTGTAGTAGTTGGCGGTGGAGTTGTAGGAGTTAGCGCTCTTTATCATCTAGCAAAAAAAGGTTGGTCTGATGTTGTTTTAGTTGAAAGAAAAGAATTAACTTCAGGTTCCACTTGGCATGCTGCTGGCTTGCTTCCCTTATTTAATATGAGTTATTCCGTTGGACAGCTTCATAAATATGCAGTTAATCTTTACAAAACTTTAGAAGAAGAAACTGGAAAGAATGTTGGGTTTAGTGTTGTTTCAAATATTCGATTAGCTAGCACAAAAGATAGAATGGATGAGTATCATCAATACGCTGGTGTTGCACAAACGATTGGAGTAGATGTTAAATTTTTAACTCCTCAACAAGTAAAAGAAATTTGGCCACTTTGTCATACAGATGATCTAGTTGGAGCAATACAGCATCCAGAGGATGGATATATTCAGCCAGCTGATTTAACTCAAGCTCTAGCAACTGGTGCAAGAAATAGAGGAGCAGAAATTTATAGAAATACAGCCGTAATGAGTATGAAACAAACTAAAGACGGGTGGATAGTAGAAACAGATAAAGGTTCAATAGAATGTGAACATGTAATTTCATGTTCTGGTAATTTTGCAAGACAAACTGGTGAAATGGTAGGTTTAGATATTCCAGTAATTCCTGTTGAGCATCAATATATTGTAACTGAACCTCATCCTGAAATTCAAAAGAGAAAAAAAGAAGGTCTTCCCGAAATGGGAGTTCTTAGGGATAGTGATAGTCGATGGTATATGCGAGAAGAAGCAGGCGGTTTGATATTAGGACCTTATGAAGATGGTGCACCAGCTTGTTATGTTGAAGGTCCATCAAAAAACTCAGAGTACGAATTATTTCAAGAAGATCTCGATAGATTAGCTCCACACATTGAAGGAGCAATTCACCGAGTGCCTGCTTTTGGAGAAGTTGGTGTAAAAAAAGTTTATAATGGTGCAATCTGTTACACACCTGACGGAAATCCAATAGTTGGCCCAGCGTGGGGATTAAAAAATTTTTGGATAAATGAAGGACACAGTTTTGGGATTACTGCAGCAGGTGGAGCTGGTTGGCAGTTAGCAGAGTGGATTGTAGACGGCGAACCTACTATTGATATGCTGGGAGTTGAACCAAGACGTTATGGAAATTATGCAACTAAATCATACTTAAAAGCAAAAAATGAAGAAGCGTATAGTCATGTTTTTATTACTCACTATCCTGACGAGGAGAGACCAGCAGCAAGACCTTTAAGAACAGCACCTTGTTATGAAAGAATGAAGAATTTGGGTGCAGTCTTTGGACAAAAATTTGGTTGGGAAAGACCAAACTTTTTTGCAACTGATGGCATGGAACAAAAAGATGATTGGTCGTTTAGACGATCAAAATGGTTCGATGCAATTAAAAAAGAGTGTCAAAACGTTAAAGAAAATGTTGGGTTGCTAGATATGACTGCCTTTGCAAAATGCAGAATAAAAGGACCTAAATCTGAAGAATTTTTAGATTTTTTAGTTGCAAACAAACTACCTAAAAAAATTGGCAGAATTAATTTATGTCACGCTTTAAATACTAAAGGAGGCGTACATTCTGAATTTACTATTATGAAAGAAGCAGAAAATACTTATTACCTTGTTTCTGCAGGGGCTAATTTAAGATTGGATCATGATTGGATCCAAAAATGGATGCCAACTGATGGCTCAGTTATATTTGAAGATTTAACTAATAGTACAGGTGTACTTGTGGTTGCTGGTCCGAAAGCAAGAGATTTGATGCAAAAAGTTTCTACCGATGATTTTTCAAATGAAAATTTTAAATGGTTAACTGCTAAAAAGGTTAATGTTGGCTATGCTCCAGTTAATGCTATGAGGGTAAATTTTGTAGGTGAACTTGGCTGGGAACTACATCACCCAATTGAATATCAAAATCATATTTTTGATAAATTAATGGATGCAGGTAAGGATTTAGGAATAAAACCTTTTGGTATTAGAGCTATGAACAGTTTAAGATTAGAAAAATCATACAAACTTGTAGGTACAGAACTATCAATTGAATACTCACCTTACGAATCTGGTTTGGATAGATTTATTCATCCAAATAAAGGAAATTTTATTGGATTGGAAGCCTTAAATAAGTGGAGAGAGAAGGGATTTGATAACAAATTAGTTACTCTTGAAGTGCATAATACAAAAGATGCAGATGTATTGGGGAATAACCCTATATATAAAGACAATAAAGTTGTTGGAAGGGCAACTGGGGGTGAGTTTGGTTTTAGATTAGATAAATCAATAGCATTGGCAATGGTTAAACCTGATTTTGCAAATGTGGGTGACAAATTACAAGTTGATATCTTGGGAGAAATGTATGAGGCTACTGTATTAGAAGAAAGTCCATACGATAAAGAAAATAATTTATTGAGAGCATAATGAAAATTTTAGTCGCTGTAAAAAGAGTAATTGATTACAACGTTCAAATAAGAGTTAAAGAAGACGGATCAGGCGTAGTTACAGATAATGTAAAAATGTCAACCAATCCTCCCGATGATAATGCTATAGAGGAAGCGGTTAAAATAAAAGAGTCTGGCAAAGCAACAGAGATCGTTGCAATAACAGTTGGAGAAGAAAAAGCTCAAGAGACAGTGAGAAAAGCTCTAGCAGTAGGCGCTGACAGAGGAGTTCATGTGAAAACGGAAGGTGTTTTGGAACCTTTGGCTGTTTCAAAAATTATAAAAAAAATTGTAGAAAAAGAAAAACCAGATTTAGTTTTTATGGGTAAACAAGCAATTGATGATGACTGTAATCAAACAGGGCAAATGTTAAGTGCATTATTAAATTGGCCTCAAGCAACTTTTGCATCAAACATAGAATTAAAAGAAAATTCTTTAGAAGTTACTAGAGAAATTGATGAAGGACTTGAAACTATTGAAATTAATACCCCAGCAATAGTTACATGTGATCTTAGACTAAATGAACCTAGATATGCATCATTACCAAATATTATGAAAGCAAAGAAAAAACCTATAGAAGAAATAAATGTTTCAGATTTAGGAATTGATACAACACCAAGAGTTGAGCAACTAAAAGTAGAGGAACCACCTAAAAGAAAAGCCGGCATAAAGGTGGCTAATGTTGCAGAATTAGTTCAAAAATTAAAAAATGAGGCTAAAGTTATATAATGTCAGTTTTACTTATAGCAGAGCATAATAATAAAGAGTTAAGAGCTTTTACTTTAAACGCTGCAACAGCTGCTTCTCAAATTGATGTGGATGTTCATGCAGTAATCATAGGTCAAAATATCGAGACTGCTGCTAAAAAACTCTCTGAATTACCAGTGGTTAAAAAAGTAATTAGTATAGAAGCACCACATTATGAAAATTTTACAGCAGAAAACTTTGCACCAGCAATAGTTAAACTTGCGGAAAATTATTCTCATATTGTTTGTTCAGCAAACACTTTTGGAAAAAACTTAATGCCAAGAATTGCTGCCCATTTAGATACTTCTCAGGTCAGTGATATTATAAAAGTAATATCATCTGATACTTTTCTAAGACCTATTTATGCAGGAAACGCTTTTGCTACAGTAAAAACAAATGATGCTAAGAAGTGTATAACGATCAGACCCACATCTTTTGAACCTTGTGAAAGTTCTGGTGGAACTGCAACAATTGAAAAAGGAGAGGTTAGCGAAGAATTTTCAAATACAAAATTTATCAAAAGAGAAGAAATTAAATCTGATAGACCAGAGCTTGGAACTGCAAGAATTGTTGTTTCAGGTGGAAGGGGGATGCAGAGTGGTGATAATTTTAAATTAATAACAGAAGTTGCAGATAAGTTAGGTGCAGCTATTGGTGCGTCAAGAGCTGCAGTGGATGCAGGTTATATAAGTAACGATCACCAAGTTGGTCAAACCGGAAAAGTGGTTGTACCGGATTTATATATTGCGATTGGGATTTCAGGTGCAATTCAACATCTAGCGGGAATGAAAGAAAGTAAAGTAATTGTCGCAATAAATAAAGATGGAGAGGCTCCAATATTTAGTGTTGCAGATTATGGCCTTGAAGCTGATCTATTTGAAGCACTTCCACAGTTTATGGAAGAGTTGAACAAATTAAACACTATACAAAAATAATCCTTACAGTTAAAAACTAGTCTATGTCTAGGGAATCGATGGAATATGATGTTGTGATCATTGGTGGTGGGCCATCAGGTTTATCAACAGCAATAAAACTTAAACAACTAGATCCAAATCTAAATGTTTGCTTACTTGAGAAGGCTTCAGAAATCGGAGCACATATTTTAAGTGGAAATGTTTTTGAGACACGTGCGTTAGATGAATTATTACCTAATTGGAGAGAATTAAATTCTCCAATCAAAACCAAAGTAACAAAAGAAAAATTTTTATTTTTAGGAAAGACAAAATCATTAAGCTGGCCAACCTGGTTGCTTCCAGCTGTACAACAAAATCATAAAAATTATATTATAAGTTTAGCAAATTTATGTAGATGGCTTGCTGAGCAAGCAGAAAGTTTAGGTGTAGAAATTTTTCCAGGATTTCCAGCAAGTGAAGTTTTATATAATGATGATGGTTCTGTAAAAGGTGTTGCTACTCAAGATATGGGAATAGATAAAGAAGGGAATAAAAAAGATAGTTTTGAACCAGGAATTGAACTATTAGGCAAAGTCACAGTTTTTGCTGAGGGTTGTAGAGGGCATCTTGGAAAAGAACTAATTCAAAAATTTGAGCTAAGTAAAGGAAAAGATCCACAACAATATGGGATTGGATTTAAAGAAATTTGGGAAATTGATGAGAAAAGTCATGAAGAAGGTCTTGTAATGCATACAGCTGGATGGCCATTAGATAATAATACTTATGGTGGAAGCTTTATATATCATGCAGAAAATAAACAGGTTTTTTTAGGGTATGTCATTGGTTTAGATTACAAAAACCCTCATTTATCTCCGTATGATGAGTTTCAAAGATTTAAAACTCATCCGGCTATCAGGAAAATTATAGAGGGTGGAAAAAGAATTTCATACGGTGCAAGAGCTTTGATTGAGGGAGGTTTTCAGAGCTTACCCCAGATGTTTATGCCTGGGGCATTATTGGTCGGTTGTGATGCTGGAACTTTAAATATGCCAAAAATCAAAGGTTCCCATACAGCTATGAAAAGTGGAATGATAGCTGCTGAGACTATTAATGAGCACTTAAAAGATAATAAAGATTTATCAATATTTGAACAAAAATTTAAAAATAGCTGGCTTTATAATGAATTATTTGAGGCAAGAAATGTCAAACCTAGTTTTAGCTGGGGATTAATTTTAGGAATAATATTTACAGGTATAGATCAAATTTTATTTAGAGGAAAAATGCCTTTTACTCTTAAGCATAAACACGCCGATCATGAAACCCTGATACCCGCAAAAGATATGCCTAAAATAGATTATCCAAAATATGATAATGTTTTAACTTTTGATAAAACAAGTTCAGTTTATTTAACAGGTACAAATCATGCTGATAATCAGCCAGTTCATTTGAAACTTAAAGACCCTAATTTACCAATTAATTATACTTTGGAAAAATTTGACGAACCAGCTCAAAGATATTGTCCTGCAGGAGTTTATGAGATTCAAAAAGAAAATGAAGTAAATAAATTTGTTATAAATGCTCAAAATTGTATTCATTGTAAAACTTGTGACATAAAAGAACCTTCACAAAATATCATTTGGGTAACTCCAGAGGGTGGAGGTGGACCTAAGTATGGAAATATGTGAGTTATGATAAGTCTATTGCAAACTTTTTTAATATTTCAATAGGAAGATATTTCAAAGTATTTTGATGGGTTCTTTTCAAATAAATAGGACAAGCTTTATTAGCCTCAACAGCTCTTGCATACCAACTAGCACACAAACACCAACCATCACCGTCTTTTAAGCCAGGAAACCCAAATTCAGGATGAGGTGTAATCAAATCATTACCTGCTTCCTTTAACCATTCCAAACATTCAGTTGTAACTTTAGCACAAACAGTATGTACACCATGATCATTTTCATCTGTATTACAACAACCATCACGCAACCAACCAGTCAATGGGTCATTAGAACATTCTTCTAGTTTCTCACCAAGAACATTTAACCCATTAATTCTATTATCTTCCATATACATTAAATATATCTTGATCAATATATGCATTAAAAGAAATTGATCTACGTTCTTCTTTTGTATTTTTAAAAGGATATACTGTATGCATCAGATAGTGTGGAAAAAAATAAAAATCTCCTACCTCAGGTTTAACTTTAAAAACAGAGTTTGACATAAACCTATGTGAACCATCTATAAAATTTAAATTCCCTCCCTGAAAAGTATTATCACCTTTTTCTTGATCAAAATTACCCCAATTTTCTGGGACTTTTAGAAATCCTGCACCCGATATGTGGCCTCCATGCCAATGTATAGGATTAAACTCATTTTGGAATTGTCTAACTATCCATGTTTGAATTATTTCAAACTTTGTTATTTCCTTTTCCA